>CALXAZ010000182.1 GCA_944386395.1 uncultured Clostridia bacterium | reverse complement strand
TGAAGCCTTACTAAACAAGTGCTTTTGTAAAATACCGAGCCAAAGTATTCAACTTTTAGTGTGCAAAATTTGAGTCGCATAAACAAAGAAAAGAGAAGTGAAAATGTGGGGGATAATGAGAAGGCTTCAGATCAAATTGACTACAAAGAAGTGTACTGAATTTACCAACTTTAGTTTCAAATTCTGCCAATTCAAAAAGCTTTGAACAATATTTTCCCCACTTAGGAGTACGGCGTACCATTTCGCACATTGTTCATATCATATCTTCCCATGTTGTTTCTTTGCAGATTGTGTTACCTGGAGGTAGTTCAATTGCACAAATTCCCCCGAAATATGCTGCCTTACAACGGCTTTTCAAATGTCGTATTAGCAGGAACCCCTTGTGACAGAGGGCTTCCAGGGGCCATTTCAAAATACTATTAGCACAGAGGGAGGATAATCTTATGAGCACCAACACACCCAACGAAAAAGGGACGCCCCAAAGCAGAACATACACCGAGAATGACATCGCAGCCATTCTCGGTATCGGCCGCACTACGGCCTATAAACTCGCCAACTCCGGATTGTTCAAGACGATCCGCATCGGCAATATGATCCGCATCTCCAGAAAATCCTTTGAGGATTGGCTGAAGGCAGAGGGACTGGACGACGAAACTGAATAACTAACAGAAGATCCATTGGTTTGAAACCAATGGATCTTCTACCATAATGAGAGTTTAAAACTCAGGTAAAGCACATAGCATTTCTATTGCCTCATGTACTGTCGAAAAAGTGTGTGTTCCCTTGAACAGCCATTTATCACTTTCCATAGTATTTTCTTTTGTTCGTTGCGGCATACCATCCTGATTTAATCGAGTTAAAGACCATTTCCCGTTTTCAACCGCTGTTTGATATTTTGAGGCAATAACTGAAATAGAATCATAGTCTCCTTTTTCATACAAAGGAACATGATTTTTTACTCGTCCCTTGATTCTATCCTTATCTGCAGGCGTTACAATTCTTGGCGCAACCCGTTCATAGTGTAAGAGTAACCAATATTCAATACAACCAGTTGTCATTAGAAGCCTAATTTTAATTGGGTTTTTTCTCCTGGAACGAATAATATCTTCTAAACATCTCATGCTTTCGTCCCATTGCTCCCCCTTATCCACTTCCGTGTCAAAAAAGAACCATATCTCATCAAGCTCACTTACATCGTTTTTAAAACGAATGTTGCCCCGAAAGAAGGCTTTTGCAGTAGAAAAGGTTCCCTTTTCGGAATGAATTCTAATGGTTGACTTCGCTGAAAAGAGTTTTTTCAAGTATTTTGTGTAAGCTTCTTCACTTTCGCCTTCCCAAAATACATAAATGGCTTTCTTTGTTGGTCTGCTTTTTATTCGGCGTGCCATTTATTTCACCTCCTCAACGGAAGGAATTGCTCCAAATTTCCCTAGCAGATATGCTTTTTGGATATTTGTATCGTTGCGGATACTAAAATCAGCCAAAGAATATAGCTCAGAAGCTCCGTCGTTACTATTTTTATCTACGAAATATATTTGGTCTCTCCGCAAAATTTCTTGATTTAATAGTGAAGTCTCATGCGTAGTAAAGATAATTTGTGCAAAGTTATTATTGCTTTTCCTTTCTTGATATCGGTTGAGCACATATTCGACAAGCATTAGATGCATTTCTTTTTCTAGTTCATCAACAACCAAAAGTCCCCCTTCTGCTAAAGTGCGTTCAATCGCTGGAGCTAATGTCATTAATCTTCTTGTTCCGTCTGATTCATCACTTAAAGTTAACTCGTATTGGTGTGATTTTCCAAGTTGATCAATGCCTGTGTGATATGTTGTACTTTTTAATTTTCCCATACTCAAATTTGCTTCGGCTTCATTACCATTTTGCTTTAAGGCTTCACTGAAAGCGCGAAGTGCAGCCATCATTCCACGCATTTGTTTGGGTATGTTTTCGGTATTTAAGTCAATTTCTTGCTGATCAATTTCAAAACGAATATCTTCAATTCCAACATCGGCTGTTTTTGCAGCAGATACAATTGCTTGAAGCATTCTTTCGTCTTCTCTATAATCAATCAAATTTCGATTAATATCTGTAAAATCCCTTGAGAACACTATTTTTTCGCGAAACCACTTCATTGCTTCGATACAAGGAGTGTAATTCATCGTGCAAGATATGGCAAAAAAGAGCTGATTTTTTCCCACAGCTTCGCTAATTAAATCTTTACGCTTTTTTTCATTATCTAGCGGAAAAGTAAACTCTTGCTTATCGCGATAAAAGATTAATTTTTCTCTTCCTTTCGGCCAACATTTTAAATATTCACTTTCAATATGATCCCTAGTTCCAGAAAAACCGTAAACATATTTAATTCCGCCTTGTACATAAGCAAACTCAAAAGCAGTAGGTTCATTTAAAGAATAATCATTTAGCATAAAAGGCCTTACAGGAACAGGTTCACCTTCTGTTTGTGTCCTTTGTGCGTTACAAATGAATTGAACCGCCAACCACATAGAACGAATTAAGTTACTTTTTCCGCCTCCATTTTTTCCATATACCGCAATTGCAGGCAAATAATTCTTTCTATGAAAAGGCATTAAGATATCTGGCGAGTCCTTTAGTGCTGCAGCCTCCATATCTAGAATTGCTTCATCTCGTAGAGAACGATAATTCTTTACTTTGAAATACAACAACATAAACAACGCCTCCTTAATTATTATTATATCCTCAATTCAAATTTTTATCAATATATATCGAGAAATTTTCTCGTAATACTAATTTAAAAAATATAAATTTGGATTATATGCTACGATTAATGCCTGGTTTGACAAGCTATATCTTGAATATATTAAGTCACGGATTGAGAACTTTAATCAACATAATCAATTCATGTACTATGAATGATGCTGTTATTCCTCATGGCACCTTATATCACCATCAACATCTAACACAAAATATATATTTCTCGTATTATTACAAACTGCACCGAAAGGAGCAAAAATACTGCGTTTTTCATCCACAATCAACCGGAAGGTCGCCACCCATAGGTTTTCCCCTCCAGAGAGTCCGGGCAACATAGAGGCCATCTTTCCCCCGAAAACAACCACTTTTCCTGACCGCCGAAAGGAGGTGATAACATGGCGGTATTTCGCATTGAGAAAACCCGCGACTATACGGTGATGTCCAACCACCACCTACGCAACGCGGGGCTGTCACTAAAATCCAAAGGGCTGCTCTCCATGATGCTGTCCTTGCCGGACGACTGGAACTACACCACCAGGGGCCTGGCCAAAATCTGCAAGGAGGGCACAGACAGCATCGGATCAGCCCTAAAGGAGCTGGAACGGGCCGGGTACATAGTCCGTAATCGCCTCCGGGACAGCAAAGGCAAGATTGTGGATGTGGAGTATGTCATCTACGAGACGCCCCATTCCCCGGACACGGGTCAGCCGTGTGAGGACGAGCCGGATACGGCTTGTCCAGATACGGAAAACCCGGACATGGATAACCCATGTCTGGAAAACCCGCTGGCGCTAAAATCGGACTTCGTGCTGTCCTTATGCGAGCTCATCATGGGCAGCAAGACGGGACTGGAGGCCATCGAAAAGACGGTCATCAACCGGGCGGTACAGATGATCTATTAACCCTACTTTGCCGACCCCTGGCCGGAGAATATGTCGATTTTTGGCGACCTGATGAACGCCCTGCTGTTCCAGCATATCCCTGAGGCCGACTGGGTGGCCCGGGCATTAGACCAGTATGTGAACGGTTTGCTGAACTTCTTTAACTACCTCACCACTGTGGACAGATCCAACCGTCTAGTCTACTTTGGCATAAAGGGCCTGGGCAAGAACCTGAAAAAGCCGGAGATACTCATTGTCCAGGGCGTGGTGTGTAACACCATCACCATTAACCGTGCTATTGGCCGGTCTACCTGGTACTTCGTGGACGAGTTCCACATTCTGCTGAAGGAGGAACAGACTGCGGCGTACAGCGCCGAGATTTGGAAGCGGTTCAGAAAATGGGGAGGTATCCCCACCTGGGCGACCCAGAATCCCAAAGACCTGCTTTCTTCCCCGGAGATCGAAAACTTCCTGGAGAACAGCGACTTCATCTATATGCTCAACCAGGCGGCGGGCGACCGGAAGATACTGGCGGAGCGGCTAAACATCTCGTCGGAGCAGCTCGCCTATGTAACCAACTCCGAGCCGGGTCATGGGTTGCTGTTCTTCAACAATGTCATTTCGCCCTTTGCGGATGACTTTCCGAAGGATACCGAACTCTACAAGCTGCTCACCACTAAGCCCAGCGAGGTGGACCTTAGCGAAGTATGGGTATAAAATTTGAGCGTGATTTGACAAAAGGGGGCAGGTAAGCTAAAATTTATAAAAAGGGGCGATATAGTGACTCATAGAGTATATTTGAAATGTGATGTCTGCGATAGCATCATTTTAACCCGCACACAGATTGGTCATTTGGAAGAGTATCCAATTAGAATTCATTGTGCTAAATGCGGAATCTTGATTTCTGGAGAATTTCATCAGAACCCTGATGCACCACAATTTGCAATGTCGTTTGAGAATGCTACTGAAGTACCTATGCAAGATCCTGATTATTATATTGAAATATCAGGAGAATTGCTGACCGAAAAAATACGCCCGTTTGACAAGGCTAAAGATGAATTCCCACTACCATCTTTCTTTAAATCTATGAATTCCATGGGGGGATTCGGAGAACCTAGCGACGAAAGCACGTTCTCAAAATTTGCTAATAATTATATGGAGTTCCTGGATTTTATAAAAACTGGTTGGCCCTTTGTAAGACGGATACATGAATTGTGGACATCTGGGAATCACAATTACTTAGCACAGCAAATGCGAGACTATCTACCCCCTGATAAGTTCCCTTTAAATAATGATTTGGAATATTTGCGGGGAATTCATCAACTTTTCTTGGTGGGCTTCCGCTCGGTATTGCCAAGTAATTTCTATCAGGAAACCTCTCATGCCATTTGGAATGGCACGAGTGAGGTAGTAAAAGCCAATTCCTCTGGATATAAAGTATTAACAGAATTCTTCAATGATAACGGCTATCTTGATCAGTATGAAAAAAGAGTGCTAAAGATATTAAATGGGTTTGTTGAAAAATATCCGTTTTTTATAACAGCACTGGGGTTGGAAAATTATAAAATCAAACCAGACCTCGTTCGGAACGGGACGACAACGGTCTCATTTGAAGATGTAAAATACTATTACTTGGAGTGTTTCGAGGCAATTGGAGAAATTATGGCACTTGTAGTTGCCTATAATAATTTGAAGTATCGCAATGACTGCTTTAAAATGGCGAACTCTTCGTTCAAGACAGTTAAAACACTCCAAGACTTTATTTCGATGAGAAATAAAGGAAATAAGCTCTTGTTTTGTACGAATGCTGAGAGTTTCTATAATCTTATGGGACTGGAGGCTGATAACGGCCTTCGAAATGCAATAGGTCATGATAGTTACACCTATGATGGAGTGAATCAGGTTACTAGCTATTTTCCCTCTGGCCAACTTGGGAAAGGCGATGCGCAAACCATCTATCTAATTGAATTCATCCAAAAAACAATCGACCTTTTCTATGTGTTAGTTGCACTAATTGAATTGCTCTATCAAACCAGAAAGTTCTACTATGTTCTGCATGGGACAACTCCTATTTATCCCGAAGTGTTTAATAAGCCTAAACGAAAGATAGGAAGAAATGAGCCATGTCCCTGCGGAAGCGGAAAAAAGTACAAGAAATGTTGTGGTTTCTACAAATAACACACACTGGAAAACCCGCCTCAACCGAGGCGGGTTTTCTTATGCCCAAAATTCAGAAAGGAGAACGATATGGAACAGGAAAAGCTGTATGTAATCGAGGAAAAGACCTACGAGGCCCACATTGACGAGGAAGTGCATCTCTATGGGCTGCTCCACCTGCTGGCCTTCCTTGCCGGGAAGATCAAGGACCGTCGGGACATGGAGAACCTGATCGACACCGCCCGGCGGTATGGCGAGATCTCCGACCAGATGTTTGACTGCTGGAGCATCCCTGTCCGCTATCTGGTGTTCGGCGACAAGGCCGACCTTGCCCGGCTGAAGGCTCTGGAGCTGTGCGAGCTGGACGCTTTCTATGTGGAGGGCGAGGACGACGAGGATCAGCCCCATGCCTGACCGCCTCACTCATGTCAGCCTCTTTTCCGGTATCGGTGGGCTGGGCCTGGCGGCGGAGGCGGTAGGCTTTGAAACGGTCTGTCAATGCGAGTGGGCGGATTATCCCTACTCCATCCTGCAAAAGCATTGGCCGGATGTGCCGAAATTCCGGGACATCACTACATTCACAAAGGAGGCGTTTTTTGAGAAAACAGGACTTGAAACCATCACCATCCTCTCCGGCGGATTCCCGTGCCAGCCCTTCTCCACCGCAGGAAAGCGGCGGGGCTTTGCGGATGAACGCTACCTGTGGCCGGAAATGTGCCGC
>CALXAZ010000181.1 GCA_944386395.1 uncultured Clostridia bacterium | reverse complement strand
GTCCCACCGTTAATTTTAAGCTGCGCGATTGGGTGTTCTCGCGTCAGCGCTATTGGGGCGAGCCGATACCAATAATCAATTGCCCTCATTGCGGGCATGTTCCACTTGATGAGAGCGAGCTGCCGCTTCTGTTGCCTGAAGTAGAAAGCTACGAGCCGACAGATTCCGGAGAAAGCCCGCTTTCAGCGATAAGGGATTGGGTGGAGGTCAAGTGCCCAGTATGCGGAGGACCTGCCGAGCGTGAAACCGATACAATGCCACAGTGGGCGGGGTCAAGCTGGTATTTCCTGCGCTATACAGACCCAAAGTGCGATACCGGCATTGCATCTCAGGAAGCTCTAAAATACTGGACCCCTGTAGACTGGTACAATGGCGGTATGGAGCATACGACGCTTCATTTGCTGTATTCGCGTTTCTGGCACAGGTTCTTGTATGACATCGGAGTTGTACCAACAAAAGAGCCATATATGAAGCGTACAAGCCATGGGATGATCCTTGGCGAAGGCGGGGAGAAGATGTCAAAATCCCGCGGAAACGTTGTAAACCCGGACGATATCGTGGCACAGTATGGGGCGGATACTCTCCGCATGTATATAATGTTTATCGGTGATTTTGAAAAGGCGGCAACATGGTCGTCGACAGCTGTGAAGGGGTGCAAACGCTTTCTTGACAGGGTGTGGAATATGTGCGAGAGTGCTGAAGATTCGTACGATATCACTCCGGAGCTGGAAAGCTCTATTCACAGGACTATAAAGAAGGTTACAAGCGACATCGAAGAGTTGAAATTTAATACTGCAATAGCTGCCATGATGACTCTTCTCAACGAGTATCAGGAGAAAAAAGTCACCAAGGGAGATATGGGTATACTTCTCCAGCTTCTCAACCCGTTTGCACCTCATATCACTGAGGAGCTCTGGGAGCAGCTAGGTTTTAGTGGTATGCTTTCTGTTGCCCCGTGGCCGGGGTATGACGAAGAAAAAACCAAAGAATCACGTATAACCTTTGCAATCCAGGTAAATGGGAAGCTTCGTTCTACTGTCGAGCTAGATGCTGACAGCACAGATGAACAGATAATTGAAGCGGCGAAGGTGGATGAGAAGGTGAAAAAGTTCATCGGCGGGCTGAATGTGGTAAAGACGATAGTTGTAAAAGGGAAGCTTGTCAACCTCATTGCGAAATAAAGATTGAGGAAGAGAGAATATTTTTTCTTAGAGTACACAAAATAGTTGCGACTGATACATGACAAGCAAACACTTAAATTTTAAATTTTTGTAAAGAATACACAGTATCACATCTTTTTCTTGACAAATGCAGGTCCGAGGGATATAATATCTCATACAGGTATGGCTTAAACTATTGAAAATCGGGGGGAGGGAAAATAAATGTCGGAAGTCCATGTAAAGGAAAATGAATCTCTGGACAGCGCTCTTAAGCGTTTCAAGAGAAACTGTGCCAAAGCGGGTGTACTTTCCGAGCTCCGAAAGAGGGAACACTATGAGAGCCCCAGCGTGAAGCGCCGCAAGAAATCTGAGGCGGCAAGAGCGAAGAAAAAGAAGTTCAGATAACGCCGAAAAAGGGGTGGCTTTGCCGCCCCTTTTTGAATGTTGTGGGTTAGCAGATGCAAACCCGTAAGATTACCAGGGTTAAGCTAAAGCCTTTTCAGATCTTGAAAGGTATCGCCTACATCTGGTAGACAGATAAATGCCGTTTTTATTCCTATATGTTTTGCCGTTTCCAGTTTTCGTACAAGACTGCGAGAGTCGTCGAAGAGTGCAAAGCGGCTTTTTCCGTCTTTGCGGTATGTAAAATAGTTAGCACAAAGCTCACTTGAGAAATATGGAACTACATGCTCGCGGAGCATTATCTCTTTGAGCTCTGCAGAAGTTGTCCTGTCAGAAATTCCTTTTGGGGAAGGTAATTCAAAGTCTATGCATGCAGGTTCATATTGAAGCGCAGCCCGATTGCCATATCGAGCGTAGAGGCTGCGGCAGCTTTCTGCAAATGAGCCGCCAGTTACGGCAGTGCTGCTGCATATATGTGAAGCATGGGCGGCATTGGCATAGCTTTCAGGTATATAAAGGGGTATGCCGATATTATCAAAATACTCATCTGCTTCACGCACAAATTGCAAAAGGGGATCATGCGGAGGAAGCTCGAAATCCAACATAACACCACTAAAGCCTCTCATGCTACACTCGCGCCTGATATCTCTGATAAGGAGATCGGAATAGTTGGAGGATGAATCAAAATCCAGATCGTTGAGACATAGTATTCCTCCATTTACAGAGATACCAAGACCGCTTCGATAAAGCCTGAAACCTTTACCTATGCGGTATGCCATATGGCAGAGAGGAAATCCGGTCTGCTCAGCTGTCCGGACATCAGCCGGATGGACGCATATGTATATATCCATGTCGTTTCTCCCTTTGCTGCAAATAATAGAAATGCGTTGTTATATTTCTGCTGCTATGGTATAATTAATAAAAGGTTACTTCGGCAGTATTTGGATTTTGTGTGAACGGTTTTGCTGCCCGTACATAATATCTATGTCCAGATTTTATAGGATATACGTGCCTGTGGAGGAAAAATGCTTGACTGGTTTATACCCGATGGGGTATTTAGAGATGTAACAGATATACCGGAAAGCTGGTTTCTGAGCCGTGGAATAGAGGGGATTGTGCTCGATATAGACAACACCATTGCTAAATATTCGGAGATGCTTCCTCCCAAGAGTTCTCTGGACTGGCTTGGCAGGATAAGGGATGCAGGGATAAAGGCAGTAGTAGTTTCAAATAACAAACACAGCGGGCGTGTCCAAAAAATGAGTGAAGCCATGGGTGTTAGGTATATATATCGCGCGTCCAAACCCTCAAAAAAGGGATTTGAATGGGCTGCGAAAGCGATGGGAATTCCTTTAAAGAAGATTGCGGCGATAGGGGACCAAATTTTTACAGATATTTGTGGGGCAAAACGCTCAGGATGTTATGCGGTGATAGTATATCCACGTGGAATAGATGAAAATTTTCTGTTCCGGCTGCGTCGGGCAGTAGAAATCCCGTTTATATCAGTTGCACGGAAAAAAGTGGAAAGGGAAAAGTGATATGCCAGCAATATTCGGTCCGGCAGGAAATTCTGATAGCTACACACAAACAGTCAGTAAATCTTCTGTGAATGCCCCTGAGTGGATAAGGAAAAACGGTTTGGAGGCATATGAGTATCAGTGTGGTAACGGAGTTCGGATAAGCGAGGAAACAGCAAAAAGGATAGGCAAAGAGGCGGAAAAACACAAAATTGTAATGTCGCTACACTCGCCGTACTATATAAGCCTTGCAAATTTGTCGAATTCTGATAAGAATATCGGATATATTCTTTCGAGTTGCAGAGCGGCAAGATGGCTTGGAGCTACGAGGATTGTGGTTCATTCTGGGGCAGTTGCCGGCAGGGAGCGCGTGGATGCCATTAGAGACGCGGCAATCATGTTAAAGCTTATGCTCGATGCGATAGAGCAGGAGGGCTACGGCGAGATTTCTCTCTGTCCGGAGACTATGGGTAAAATAAACCAGCTTGGGAATTTAGACGAGGTGCTCCAGCTCTGTAAGACAGACGAGCGACTGATACCGTGTATAGATTTTGGGCATCTGTATGCCAGGACTTTAGGGGAGATGGAGGGCTACGAGAAGATGCTCGAGCTCTTTAATACTATGGAAAACGCAATCGGTGTGGAGAGAGCATCTAGATTTCACTCACATTTTTCGCATATTGAATACTCTAAAGGTGGGGAAAAACGTCATCTCAGATTCAACGATCTCCTTTTTGGACCGGATTTCCGACCTGTGGCAAGGATAGTGGCAGAACGTAACTATTCGCCCGTATTTATCTGCGAGTCTGCTGGAACGCAGGCGGAGGATGCATTAGAAATGAAAAGAATATATAATGAAGAGCTTTTCCGGCTCTGACGGTCGGATATATCAGTAAAATAATATAATACGGAGGTAATAATAATGGCAAATGCAGAAAAGATTCAAAAAGCACTTAAAAACCATGAGGCAGATGCGTTTATCATCACATCTCCCTCCAACAGGTTTTATGCAACAAGCTTCCGCTCTTCCGCAGGGATTGTTTTTGTAACAGAGGGAAAGAGCTATTTTGTCACGGATTTTCGATATATCGAGGCAGCACAGAATAACATAACCGGTTTTGAAGTATCGATGATAGATGCCGGAAGGAACTATGCGGCGTTTATAAACGACCTAATTGCTGCGCACAATGTCAAAAAGCTTGGTTTTGAGGATATGGCAATGAGCTATAGCGAGTATAACAGCTATAAGCAGGCTCTTAATGCCGAGCTTGTGCCGATTGGCAATGCTGTAACAGCGCTCCGTGCAAGCAAAGAGCAATGGGAGATCGAGCGTATGATAAAAGCTCAGAGAATAGCAGAGGCTGCATTTGATGATGTGTTGAAAATAATAAAGCCGGGTATTACCGAAAAGGAGATAGCGGCTGAGCTCATATACCGGCAGCATATGCACGGAGCGGAGGGTGTATCTTTTTCGCCAATAGTTGTGTCCGGGGTAAATTCTTCGATGCCGCACGGCACCCCGAGTGATAAGAAAGTGGAAGCGGGGGACTTTGTAACAATGGACTTTGGAAGCAAGTACCTTGGCTATTGCTCTGACATGACAAGGACGGTGGCTGTTGGCTACGCTACTGATGAGATGAAGAAGATATATGATATTGTGCTTGAGGCTCAACTTGCTGCTATAGCTTACGAAAAAGCTGGAGTATATGGGCGAGATGTTGATGCAGTAGCGCGCAAAATAATCACGGATGCGGGTTATGGTGATTGCTTTGGACACGGATTTGGGCACAGCTTGGGAATAGATGTCCATGAGGCACCGAATGCCAATCAGAGCGAAACTGGGATTCTTCCGGTTGGAGCATGTGTATCGGCAGAGCCGGGCATATATATTCCCGGGAAATTTGGTGTACGCATAGAGGATGTTACCATTATGACTGAAGATGGCTGTGAAAATATCACAAAAGCGAAAAAAGACCTGTTAATTCTGTAAAAAATATTGCAAAAGCTTTGCTTTTAGTGTAGTATGTATTAGTTAAATCTCATTTTATCGATTTTGGGAGGTCACTTATGATTTCAGCCGGCGATTTCAGAAACGGTGTTACCTTTGAACTTGATGGTCAGGTGATGCAGGTTATTGAATTCCAGCATGTAAAGCCAGGAAAGGGAGCTGCTTTTGTCCGCACAAAGTATCGTAATGTTATAAGCGGTGGAGTGGTTGAAAAATCTTTCAGCCCTACAGAGCGCTTTCCTACCGCTTTTATAGAGAGAAAAGATATGCAGTATCTTTATCACGATGAGGGTCTCTATTATTTTATGGATAACGAGACCTATGAGCAGATACCGCTTAACGCGGACAAGCTTGATGATAATTTTAAGTTTGTAAAAGAAAATGAAAACGTTAAGGTTCTATCGTATAAGGGGAATGTGTTTGGCGTTGAGCCTCCTACGTTTGTTGAGCTCAAGATCGTTGATACAGAACCAGGCGTACGTGGAGACACAGCTACAAACGTTACAAAACCTGCTACCCTCGAAACTGGTGCAGTGATAAAGGTTCCGATATTTATCGATAATGGTGAAACAATCAGGATCGACACTCGTACCGGTGAATATATGGAACGTGTTAAGTAGAACATAGACATTGTACTTGCCCGAGGGTTTGCGCTGTGCCGCGGGATTTTGGAGAACAACAGCGTGGAAATGGAGAATTTTAATGGATATAAAAGAGCATGCAGCATACCTCAAGGGGCTTGCTCAGGGTCTTGGTCTTGATGAAAGCACGGCAGAACGCAAGCTGCTTATCGGAATAATTGACGCTATTGTTGAGATTGCTGATGAGTTAGATGATATAAGCGGCAATGTCGATGGGCTGGAAGAGGATGTGGAGGGGATCCAGGACGATCTTGATTCCCTGATGGATTCTCTCGAAGGAGAGGATTGTGGCTGTGGACACGAGCACAGTGAGACCTGTAGCTGTGGGCACGGATCTGGTGAGGAAGACGAGGTAGAGACTCTGGAGCTGGACTGCCCGAGCTGCGGGAAGAGCATCGAGGTTACAGAAGAAATGTTTAATGCTGGGCGCTTTGAGTGCCCACACTGCGGACAGAAGCTTGAGCTTGACTTTGGCGACTGTGACTGCGGCTGCGAGGATTGCGAAGGCTGTAAAACAGAGGATGAAGAAAAATAGAAAAAGAGCTCCGTGATTTCACGGAGCTCTTTTTAGCTGACCTTGTAGAGCAGGGAGGACTTCTAAAAAGATTCTTCCACAGCAGAGGTCAGTGTGTTTTTAAAGAGTTTTTTTCTTGTAGATATAAATAATTGGAGATTATTGCTTTTTCCCTCAAAAGGAGAAATCGGAGACTGTATTCAGTGCGCTGATGGAACATGTCCTCCATCATGGCAACAGCCGAATCTGGTCTCATCCATTCGAGAGAAAAACCAAGCCTTCTTTCAGCCCTCGTCAGGTGTGTCGAACCTGGGGCTCCGACAGCTTTTGCTGCAAAACAGTGTGACAACTGGAAAAAATGATTCCGATATTTATGCTCTTCAATTGTGCCAAAATATGCTGTTATTTTAGAGCGATAGCCAGTTTCTTCCCTTGTCTCTCGCAAAAAAGCATCTGCGGGAGATTCCCCCTTTTCTACCCCTCCGCCTGGAAGCTTATAGCAGCCGGAGGGCTTCATGAGAAGCAATGCTATCTTGCCCTCACCGTTATACAGGACGCCGCGTGAAGCCTGTCTGGATGGACGAAGAAGGCGCTTTGCGTCCCCCAAACCGATATCGGCTTCGGTTATTTGTATATTCATGGCAGTCCCTCTAAATGCCTGTGTCTTGCAAGGCATTTTGTTTTATTTTACCTCGAAAAGTTCGATAACTTCTCCATCCGGACCGAGTACAAATGCGTTTGCAACACTCATAGTGCCAAGCATTGCATCGTTTGGAGCGCTTTGGCAGATGGCGCCCGCCGCTATTGCCTTATCAAAAGCAGCCCGTGCATCTGATGTAGAGAGTGCAATGTGAGCCCAATGGGCATTTGATTCAGCCTCGCCGTTTCCGCGAGGTATGAGCTCTACAACAGCGTTCCCTCCAAGATCAACAAGATAGATGGTTTTACCCGAGTTTCCCATTGGAAAGCTGAAAGTTATCTCTCCACCCAGACCATCGGTGTAAAATTTGAGGCTTTTATCCATATCATGGACATAGAGACCGATGTGATGATAGCCGTTAAACATTTTGTACTTTCCCCCTGAAATTTTTTATTTGCTCAGAAAAGAGCTATTCAAAAAAATTATACACTAAAAGGGGAGAGTATACAAGGGCAAAGCTACATCTTATGCTGGTCAACCCATTCTTTTGCTTCCTTTACCTGATACTCACCGGCAATCGGTGCTCCGCTGTGGCGGCGCTTGTCGGGGAATACTGCCGCTTGAGGGCGAATATTTAAAAGCTTTCTGGACGCCTCTTTTTCTGCGGAAGCAGAGCTTTTTTTGTTTTCTTTCATTTTATCACCTCCATGAGTAGTTTTCCCGAAAAAACAGGATTTTGTCCGGTTTTATATGTTTTGTAAAAAATCTTTTTCGTGGTAGCTTTTATAGTTATAGGTATTACTTGTATCTGCTTAAAGAAAATAAATACCATACCTTTTAAATGACGACCGTTTGTGTTATAATGTCGATAAATAATAAAATTTTAAGCTGTATACGGATTTTGCGCTTCAAAAAAGAGAAAAATGGGATATTATAGCATACTAAAACAGGGGAAATTTTGTGTTGAATATATGTTAAAAATTGATAGAAAATTTTGACAAAAAGGAATTTTGAAATATGGACGATAGCAGGCGGAGATTTGGAACCGGCAAACAAAATAAAAAGGCTGAATTTGGGCGGAGTGGGGATTTTGAAACGGGAGCAGATGGTATAATTGAAGGAAGAAACCCGGTGACCGAGGCAATAAAAGCGGGCAGAAAAATAGACAAGCTTTACGTCTCAAAGGATGGGCAGGACTCTGCCCTTCGCCATCTTATAGCCCAGGCAAGGAATGACGGTGCTTCAATAATTGAGGTTGATAGGAAAAAGCTGGATCAAATGAGCCTTACCCGTGCTCATCAGGGCGTTATAGCAACTATGCCTGTTAGAGAATATGCTGATATTGATGATATACTGACAGGTATTGAACCGGGAAAAATTCCGCTTATAATAGTTTGTGATAAAATAACCGATCCAAATAATTTGGGCGCGATAATCAGGACGGCAGAGGTTGCGGGGGCTGACGCGGTTGTTATTCCTAAGCGTAGGAGCGCCGGTCTCACGGCTACTGTGGCAAAGGCTTCAGCTGGGGCTGTGGAGCATATACCGGTTGCAAAGGTATCAAATATCACTGCTTTTTTGAAAAAGCTGAAAGAAGAGGGTTTCTGGATATTCGGCGCTGCGGGTGGAGAGGATACTGGCATATACGATGTCGACATGACTGTACCCGCTGCAATAGTTATAGGTTCTGAGGGTGACGGGATAAGCCGGTTAGTGATGAATGAATGTGATTATCTGGTTTCAATACCAATGTTTGGAAAGATAGATTCGCTCAATGCTTCGGCCGCGGCAGCAATAATCATATACGAGGCTGTTAGACAGAGGATAAAAAAGGCAAACTGACATTTTAGGCAGAGGAGGAATGACATGGCTGAGAATAATGGGAAAAAGAATAATTTGTGGGACACCTCCGAATTGCTGAAGGGTGTTCAGACAGCGGATAGCAGCGAATTTTCAGTAGATGATATTTTGGCAGAATTCGGTAAAGGAGAGGCTTTGGAAAGTGGTAAAGCTGCGGAGAAGTCTTTGCTTGATCTGAAAAGGGAAACAATCGAGATGTTTGCGGGCGAAAAACCACAGCAGATAGGGAATATAAGCTCAGATGTAGAAAAGACCGATAAAGCCTCTAAGGCAGAAGAGAAAATTGCCGAGGTGGTGCCCCAGAATATTGAGAAAAACGCTGATGCGGCAAGGTCAATGCCAGCAGATCTGTCCAATATTGGAGAAAGGACAAGACGTGCTTCAGAAAAAAACAAGAAACGTCGAGGGCTATTTTCACGTAGGAGGGATGAGGAGTTTGACGAGGCAGATGCCAGTTTTGAGCGCGATGAGGAACGGGCAAACGCGCTGTTTGGCGAGGATTTTATAAAATATTTTCAGGAAGAAGAAAAAAAGAAGGGATCGGTACCAAAGCGGATTTCTGACGAGAGAGAGATCGTCACAAAAGTCACGCAAAATAACCCAAAACAGAAAAAGGGACCAGACGACGTGCAGGAGGTAAAGCTGTCCCCCGAAGAGCGTGATGTAGACCGAATAATTGAGCAGGTAAAAGAGGGGACTGCTGGAGAGACTAGCCAACCGGTTAGCGAAGATGCTGGGAGCAAGATGAAGCTGGATGAGCTGTTCCCAAAGGAAGACAGGGAAAGTGGGAATGGTAAAAAAAGAGGCTTATTCCACCGCCGAGCAAAGCAGGATGAACCGGAGTATGAGGACCAGGAAGATGATGATTTTGAGGAACCAAAGCCTCTTATTGCTCTTGTAGAGGAGGAGGAGAGCATACCAGCTGCCGACTCTGCCAAAGAGATAATTGCAAGAATAGGTAGAAGACGGCTCAGGTTTGCTGTAAGTATACTGTTAATGATACCTCTATGCTACATAATGTTTGCGCCAAAGCTAGGGCTGCCATTACCAGAGTCGCTTGAATATTTTCGAAAGCCTTATACATTTCTGTTTATATGTGTGGCATTGCAGGTGTTTATAATGCTGCTGAATGTGGATGTATTGGTATCTGGAATATATGATATTATCAAATTACACCCGAATATGGAGAGCGTAGTTGCATTTTCTTCGGTGGTGTCTCTTTTGCACGCTGTTTCAATCATTGCTTTTCCAACGTGGGAGGGGTATTATCCATATACAATCGTAACCTCGGCGTCGTTATTTTGCGCGTCCTTGTTTAACCATATGTATGATACCGGGCGAATAAGGAGCTACCGAACTGTTGCTGGTATTTCAAAGCCATATGTTGTCACGCTGGAGGACGGAATATATAATGGATCGGATGCACTGGTAAAGACAAAGTCGGGGAATGCGGACTATTTTGTAAATCAGACAGAACAGCTTGATATAACGCGCAGGCTGTGGCGTTTTGCGGCTCCGCTGTTTATAGTTGCATGTATACTGTTTGCAGTTATGTCATCAGTAGGTAGAGGAGAACCGCAGAGATTTTTGTGGTGCCTTTCGGCGGTAAGCGCAGTTGCATCACCGCTGACGCTATGCCTTCCGTTTTATATGCCGTTT
The DNA here is from genome assembly GCA_944386395.1 of uncultured Clostridia bacterium. Taxonomy (GTDB): domain Bacteria; phylum Bacillota; class Clostridia; order Oscillospirales; family JAAYOS01; genus CALXAZ01. The sequence continues at coordinate 11,988 of CALXAZ010000181.1, read as the reverse complement.
AATAAGGCAGCGAAGCGTCTCGGGTCGCTTGGGGAGGCGATAACTGGATGGAGTGCCGCAATAAGAATGGCGGTATCTGATAACCTTGTTATCACTGATGGGGATCTTTTTCCGCCAGGGAGTGTTGCAATTAATGGTCTGAAGATATTTGGAGGATATACAGCTGAAAAGATTGTTATATATACTGCCAGTATAGTAGCAAGATCAAATTCTGCTTTAACTCGTCCTTTTGGAGAGCTTCTTAAAAATCAGGGATTGACAGAGCGCAATGTCCTGAATTTCAAGTTTTTTGAAAACGGAGGAATTGGAGGCGAAGTAGGAGGAGATAATGTGCTTGTGGGGACAGCCGCCTTTATGATGCGCACAGGAATAAAGGTGCCGCATGAGATAAACTCTCCTAATGCAGTATTCGTTGCTGTAAATTTAGAGCTTGCAGGCATATTTGCGATGAAATATAACACAACAAACAGCGTGAAAAACGCGCTCAATATGCTTGTATATCATCGTATAACGCCTGTTTTTGCAACACGTGACTTTAACATTAATCCGGCAATGATAGAAACAAAATTTAAGGTAACAGCAGATTCAATTGACTTTCCACCGATAGAGGACAGGCTTGCACTTTCAAGCGAGGATAGAGAATTTTCCCGGCGTCCTGTAGCTGTTATAAGTCGTGATGGATTGTCGCATGTAGCTGAATGTGTTGTATGTGCAAGAAATCTTGGCAGAGCTGTACGAATTTGTACTATGCTTACGCTTATAAGCGTTATTGTAGGGGTGATGCTTATGTTCTATCTGGTGTACTCCCATTCGCCAGTTGCAGCGTCGCCTACAAATCTGCTAGTGTACATGCTCCTGTGGGTAATTCCGCATGTCATAGCAGCAAATTGGGTAAATAGCTAGAAAATTTTGTATATTTATGCGCGGGGGTTGCAACCCCCGCGCATTTATGGTATAATAAACGGGATTTGGAAAAATGACAGCGGACAGCTGTAGCTCCAGATGTGGGGCAATGACAGGATATACTATTTACCGACTACTTTATAGAAGAGGATGGCAGCATTGGTTTGTATTAAAGCTATGGGTTCGAGAATATATCTCGATGATATGAACGAGAGGCTTGCACAGGAATATAGCGACTGTGTAAAAGATTTAATGGAAAACGAGCTTGTGCAGAGGCTTGGAGAATGCCCTCACCACATGGATATCAGCAGATTACAGCATGTAATAAATGTATCATACTATTCGTTCCTGCTGGCAGAGAAGTTTGGGCTTGATACACGTGCGTGTGCGCGCGCAGGCTTGCTGCATGATCTGTTTTTTTATGATTACAGAACCTCGGAATATGGGGTGAAGCACACGTTTGTACATCCCAGGCAGGCGCTTGATAACGCTAGGACGATTACTGAGCTGAGCGACAAAGAGGAAGAAATAATCCTAAACCATATGTGGCCGGCTTGTATACATTCTCCAAGGTATATGGAGACATATGTGGTATCTATGGTGGATAAATACTGTGCAACCTTTGAGGCGGCGAATTATTTTTGCCGTAAGTTGAAATATAGCAAGCTGTTTTCCAGAAAAGAAGAGTTGAAATAAAAAATTACGGCAGGCGGATATCTGCCTGCCGTTTTGTTTGGATAAAAGGAGGGCAAAATGAAGATTTTTGCGTATGAAGTAAGAGAAGACGAAGCACCATATTTTAGGGAATTTGCGGAAAAGCTTGGGCTGGATGTAGAATGCTTTGCTGGTGTGCTGGACAGTAAGACAATAGAGCTTGCACGGGGCTTTGATGGAGTGACAACTCTTGGGGTTAGCAATATCACAGCTGGTATTCTTGATGGTCTGCGCGACAGAGGCATAAAATTCTATGCAACAAGGACGGTTGGTCTAAATCATATTGATTTGAAACATGCAGCAGAGATCGGGATGAGGATATGCAACTCGGACTATCCTCCAAGCGGTGTGGCAGATTATACGGTAATGCTCATATTGATGTCGCTGAGAAATTATAAGCCGGCGCTTTGGCGGCAGCAGGTAAACGACTATTCTCTTGATGGACTCAGAGGAAAAGAGCTTGGAAGGATGACGGTAGGGATTGTTGGGACCGGGAGAATAGGACGCGAAGTGATGAAGGACCTGAGTGGTTTTGGATGCAAGATGCTGGGATATGATAAGTTTGAAAATGACCAGGCAAAAAAATATGCCAAGTATGTAGACCTTGATACACTATATAGAGAGAGCGATATAATTTCTTTTCACACGCCCCTAACAGAGGAGACTTATCACATGGTCGACAGCAAAAGTATTGAAAAAATGCGCAATGGAGTTGTGCTGATAAACTGTGCCCGCGGGGAACTGATGGAGATAGAAGCTCTTATATCCGGAATTGAAAGTGGAAAAATCGGAGCTCTCGCGGTAGATGTTGTAGAAAATGAAGAGGGAATATTCCATTTTGATAGGAGAAACGATATAATCAGAAATAGAGAGATAGCATATCTCCGTCAGTTTAAAAATGTTATAATGACACAGCATATGGCATTTTATACTGATGTTGCGGTTGAAAGCATGGTGGAATGTGCCCTGAGAGGACTAAAGGATTTTGCTGAAACTGGAACATGTAGAACAGAAATAAAGCTTTGAAATGAATAGAAAGAGGTCCTGCCCAAAGGCTCTGGGCAGGACCTTGTTTTCTATAAAAGATATACAAAAACCGAAATAGCAAGAAGATGAAGAGGATAAAACAAATAAAAAAGCCAACGTGAATCGTGCCCTCTTTCTCCGTTGTAAAGGCTAAGGATCGGCAGAGCCATAAATACACCCAAATGATATAAACCGGCAGGGTGCATAAGATATGAAGAGGCAAAAACAAGCATCATTGCAATGGAGATAAGAGAGAATGCGACACACTGCATTCTGAAATCACCACGGTACCTGTTGAAAAATATAACATAAAGTATTCCAAAAATAGGCCAGTCGCAGAAGCAGGTGAGAAATATAAGAAAGCATACCACGGGGATCTTAAAAAACCTGAACTTCTGGCTGTCCAGTACGCTCAAGGCTAGGACGGAAAGTGCCAGAGTAAACATTATATTTCCAGAGCTAGTGCTAAATGCCATAGAAAACGGGAATTGTGATATTAGCCCAAAGAGAAGCAACCGAAAAAAATATTTTTTTTTGTTTCGTGTATGGAAATATCCCTCAGATATGAGGAAAGCCATGATTGGAAGTGTTAACCGCCCAATAAAGCGCAGAATATATGCAGTTGGAAAGAACACGGCTCCAACATGATCGATAGCCATTGCAACGATGGCAATGAACTTAAGGGAAAATCCGGACAGACCGGCTCGGTCGATGCCGGTAGTAAATGGGGGGCTCAACGTCTGTTTCGCGCCCGGTCGAGCAACTTTCCAAAGGTATCAGGCTCGAGGGCAGTGGAAAATTCAAGCAGCGCACGTGGAAATCCGTTTGCATAATCCCGGAAAACAGTATCTGGAGAGCCCAGATTTGTGTGGAGAGGCTTTACAATGGGGAGTGATATTGAGACCGTTGTTCCCTCGCCGACCTTGCTTTCTATCAGCATACGCCCGTTATGGAGCTCAATTATACGCCGGCAGAGCGCAAGACCAATGCCATAGTTTGTTCCCGGAGCAGGAATATCTTCTGAGGTAAACTGACTAAAGGCAGAGGCAAGCCGCGAACTGTCGAAGCCGGAACCATGATCAGAGATGTTAAGTATGCAATTTTTTTCAACAGAATGAACAGATAGCTCTATATAGTTGCCAGGACGTGTATATTTTGCAGAATTTGAAAGAAGATTGAATATTACACGCTCTATAAGCTGTTCATCATAACAGAAAAGTATCGATTCGGATATACTTTCCGGAATACGTTCGTATATTGGAATGCCAAGCTCGGCAAGTATGGGTCGGGACTCATCGACGCAGAATTTGCAGGTTTGACACATGTTTTCAAGTTTTAGGGAAGGTGTAAAAGCCGGGTCAAAAAATCTGACATAATCGCTTATGTTGTTATTTATACGTGACAGCTCAAAGCAGCTCTGCTCGATAGCAGAAAAATATCGGGCTGATTTTGGGCTCATAGAGCTTTTTGGAGGCATAAATTTCAGGGATGCCATAATATTTGACAGATAGTTTCGCATTTCAGAAGACAGAAGTGATATTGAGGGAGGGGGAAAGAGGGAAGGCTTATTACCGTCAGTAGGAGAGAAGATGAGGACTGAAATGCTACTTCCCGGATATATATCAAGACGGCATTCGTGCTCCAGAAAACGGATACCGGTTCCGGAAAAGCTTTCTCCAGAGGATATGCAGGAGCAGACAATCTCCGCTGTTTCTTCTCCAAAAACGAGCATGATAGAATCACCCACAAAGCGTCCGCCTGTGGCATTGTTTGAAAAGACCACCTTGCCGTTTTCCACAGCCAGGACGAAGTCAGAAGATGAGTTATAGCCCATAAGAAGTTGTTTTTGTATTTTTGTCACAGCCTGCCTCCATATAAAAGAGTAAAAATATTATCCCACTAAGGATATTATATTTCAAAAACAGAAAATAGCAAGTGGTGCGTTGTTATGCAAGATCAAAAATTATAACGCGCTACATGTTTTTTGCGCAAAAAGTTAGATATTATGCATATATTTGAGAAAAGTTCTTGCTGTAGAAAGGTAAGAATTTCATAACAAAGTAATAATGTATGCAAAATAGAGAAAACTATACTGCCAAAAATCCTGTAAAGCCCAAAAATTGAACAAGTTGCCAAAATTTTAACAAGGAACAAAAAAGCGTAAAAAAATGCTTGTATCCTGACTGCCGATGTTATATAATATCAGGCGGGAGCGGTGATCAATTCTTATGCGTTTCCGTGTTTTAAGTGCATATGGATTGATTGCCGCTTCAAGCAATAAATATTTAGGAGGAATATCCAAATGAGTATCAAAATTGGTATCAATGGTTTCGGTCGTATCGGTCGTCTGGTTTTTAGAGCCAGCCTCAATCATCCGAATGTAGAAGTTGTCGGTATCAACGACCTCATCACTCCGGATTATATGGCATATATGCTCAAGTATGACACCGTTCACGGCAAGTTTGATGGCACAGTTGAGAATACAGATCATTCCATCATCGTAAATGGTCACGAGATCGCTGTTTTCTCCGAGAAGGATCCTGCAAACCTTCCCTGGAGCAAGGTTGGGGCTGAGTATGTAGTTGAGTCCACAGGTCTCTTCCTTACAAAGGAGAAGGCTGAGGGGCATATTAAGGCTGGTGCTAAGAAGGTTGTTATGTCTGCTCCTTCCAAGGATGACACCCCGATGTTCGTTATGGGAGTTAACAACACATCTTACACATCCGATATGGATTTCGTTTCCAACGCTTCCTGCACAACTAACTGCCTTGCTCCGATAGCTAAGGTTCTCAATGACAAGTTTGGCATCACAGACGGACTTATGACAACAGTTCATTCTACAACAGCTACACAGAAGACAGTTGACGGTCCTTCTGCAAAGGATTGGCGCGGTGGTCGTGCTGCAGCTGGCAACATCATCCCGTCTTCCACAGGCGCTGCAAAGGCTGTTGGCAAGGTTATTCCTTCTCTCAATGGCAAGCTCACCGGTATGTCGATGCGTGTTCCTACCCTGGACGTTTCGGTTGTTGACCTTACCGTCAACCTCGCAAAGCCGGCTAAGTATGATGAGATCTGCGCTGCTATGAAGGAAGCTTCCGAAGGCGAGCTGAAGGGTATCCTTGGTTACACAGACGAGGATGTTGTTTCTTCCGACTTTATTGGTGATAGCCGCACATCTATCTTTGATGCTAAGGCTGGTATCGCTCTGACCGATACATTTGTAAAGGTTGTTTCCTGGTACGATAACGAGATGGGTTACTCCAACAAGGTTGTTGACCTTATCGAGTATATGTACACTGTTGACCACAAGTAATATAGGCTTTAAAAATTAAAAGAGGGCGGCATTCCGCCCTCTTTTGCGTTTCTCAGTTAGACGAGAATATGTAGAAGAAAAATGCAGAATATATGATATAATCGCATGACAGGAAGAGCAATGAATAAGGGAAAAGCTGAGAATCGAGGGCAGAACACATAAAAATACAAAAACAGAGAAAAAATTTTCAGAACCCACTTGACAAGAGGGTGTGTTTTGGTGTAATATACATCATGCTTGTTGCGGGATTGTGTAAGGGTAGCACGGCAGACTCTGACTCTGTTTGTGAGGGTTCAAATCCTTCTCCCGCAGCCATAAAAGGCTTTGGGTATACGCTCAAAGCCTTTCTTTACATCTTCCTGTGGTTTGGAAGAGAGGAAATCAAAATAGAGAGGATGTGTCTGGATGAGCGCTTCGCGTGAAAAGAAACAGCGCAAAACAGATCGATCGGTAGACGGACTTACCGTCTCTCCGGAAAAGAAGAAAAGCCCGAAAAATAATGACCGCATGTACGGTATTTTTGGGATAATTGTTGCGGTAGTCCTTGTGATTTCGCTTGGAACAGCAATATTTCAGAATGTAGTAGGCAGCGGTAAATTTGCGGCAGTTACTGTGGGTGACGAGAAAATATATGCGCATGAGGTCAATTATTACTATGTAAATACTTACCTCTCTTTTATTAACAGCTATGGAGATTATATCAGCTATATGGGAATAGATACTTCGGCTCCGCTCGATAGCCAGCAGTGTGCGTTTGACAGTAGCATAACATGGCACGAATATTTCAGGCAGAGCGCGGTTTCTACCCTCAGAGAGACAAAGATGTTTGTCGGAGAAGCAGCTGCTGCAGGGGTTACGCTCTCAGAGGAAAACCGGACAAGACTTGAGGAGGATATAGAGTCTCTCAAGCAGAGCGTTGCCGATAGCGAGATGACGTACGAAACGTATCTGTCTGCGTATTATGGGGATAAAATGACCCCTGATGAGTATATGCGTATTGCAGAAGAAAATTATCTGGCTGATCAGTACGGAACAGAGGTATACAATACTCCAGAATATACAGAAGACGAAATAACTGCTTATTATGACGAGAATACAAATAATTTTGACCTTGTCGATTACAAATACTTTTTCTTTTCGTCGGTACCAGATTCGGAGAATCCGACCGATGCAGATATAGCTGCAGCAAAAAGTGAGGCTCAGTCTCTTTCGGCGATGATGGCAGGGGCGGTGTCCGATGAGACGAGTTTTGATACACAGGCGATACAATATGCTGACGAGGACTCAAAGGAAAAATATGAGGATCCGGATTATTCACTCATAACAGAGGCGACTTATTCAAGCCTTTCTGCATCAAGTACAGACCTTGCTGATTGGCTATTCAGCTCTGATCGTGTCATAGGCGACTGTGGGGTTGTTGAGACAGATAGTGGATATTATGTTCTTTTCCTGAAGGATCGTTATCGCAATGATTACAGGACAAGAAATGTGCGGCATATCCTTGTGAACTTTGAACTGGATGAGGATGCTTCCGAAGCAACAGACGAGCAGAAGGCTGCCGCGCTAGAAGAGGCAGAGCAGATACTTGAGGATTGGAAGAGTGGGGAGGCAACCGAGGATTCGTTTGCCGAGCTTGCAAATGAGTTCTCAGACGATGCTGGTTCCAATACAAATGGCGGTTTGTATGAAGATGTATATAAGGGTCAGATGGTAGAAAACTTTGAGAACTGGCTGTTTGATGCATCTCGCCAGCCTGGGGATACAGGCATAGTCGAGAGTCCGTATGGATATCATATAATGTATTATGTTTCGGAGGGACCGGCTTATTGGACCGTTCAGGTTGAGACAGCCCTTAGAAACGAGGATTACAACACCTATACCGAGACAGCTTATGAAAAGTATCCGCTAAAGGAGCACTTTATAGGCGAGATGGCAGTAGGTTTGCCGGCGTAAATGAGTTGAAAAGGTCCCGCAGTTTTATGCTGTGGGACCTTTTGCTATTTTTTGAAATTTTTTAATATGAAACTTGTAAAATGTTTCTTGGCATGGTAGAATATATCCACGTAGTAGAGACTATATTTCGAAAACATGGAGGAAATTATGAATTTTAAAAGTGAGTATCTTGCAAAAATTTATGCAAATGTACAGAAGAGGGACCCGGATCAGCCGGAATTTCTTCAGGCGGTTGGCGAAGTGCTTGAATCGCTGGAGCCTGTTGTGGAACGCAGGCAGGATATTGTAGATGCCGGAATAATTGAGCGTATCGTTGAGCCTGAGCGGATGATAATTTTTCGCGTGTCATGGGTAGATGATAGCGGTGCTGTCCGGGTGAACAGAGGTTTCCGCGTACAGTTCAACTCTGCCATCGGACCGTATAAAGGAGGGCTTCGCCTGCATCCTACGGTAAATCTTTCGGTTATTAAGTTTCTTGGATTTGAGCAGATCTTTAAAAACTCTCTTACTGGTTTGCCAATGGGAGGAGGTAAGGGAGGCTCCGACTTTGACCCGAAGGGAAAAAGTGATCAGGAAATTATGCGTTTCTGCCAGTCGTTTATGACTGAGCTGGAGAAGCATATAGGGCAGTTTACCGATGTCCCTGCGGGTGATATAGGTGTAGGAGCAAGAGAGATAGGATATATGTACGGTCAGTATAAGCGCATACGCAACGAGGTTACCGGAGTGCTTACCGGCAAGGGGCTAACATATGGTGGCTCGCTTATCCGTACACAAGCAACAGGCTATGGTCTTTGCTATTTCACTGACGAAATGCTCAAGGCAGCGGGTAAGTCGTTTGAAGGGGCTTCTGTTGTGATCTCTGGCTCGGGAAATGTTGCTATATATGCGGCTGAGAAAGCTCAGCAGCTGGGAGCAAAGGTTATTGCCATGAGCGATTCAAACGGATACATATATGACGAGGATGGGATAAAGCTTGATGTTGTCAAGCAGATAAAAGAGGTCGAGCGCGGTCGTATTAAAGAGTATGCTGCACGGGTACCAGGTTCGGTTTATACTGAGGGTTGCTCTGGTATATGGACGATTCCGTGTGACATTGCACTGCCGTGCGCTACACAGAATGAGCTTGACGGTACTGCCGCGGAAACTCTCGTTAAGAATGGGTGTTATGCAGTAGCCGAGGGCGCAAATATGCCGTCTACACCAGAAGCAGTGGCTTGCTTCCAGAAGAACGGTGTACTCTTTGGACCGGCAAAGGCGGCAAATGCCGGAGGTGTAGCAACATCGGGTCTTGAGATGAGCCAGAACAGCTTGAGACTCAGCTGGAGCGCGGAAGAAGTGGATGAGCGGCTTAAAGGCATAATGAAGGGGATATATGAAAACGCCTCTGCTGCGGCGAAAGAGTATGGAATGGAAGGGAATCTTGTCGCCGGGGCAAATATTGCCGGATTTATGAAGGTTGCCGAGGCTATGAAGGCTCAGGGCATAGCATATTGAAGCATGTTGATAAGAGAGAAAAGAGGGACCATATGGTCCCTCTTTTCTTGTAGCAGTTTGTTGCATATAATTCTCAAAAATTTGACTTTGAGAAAAATGAGATATTCTGATATAATTTTAAGACTTTTATAAAATTGACTATATATTTCTAAAATGCTAAAATAGCACCAATAAGTTAAATAAAAATACTAATAAAAGAATTGGCGTTTTTATATTTGCTTATCTATCTCAAATTTATAAGACGGAGGGTGCTATGGAGAAACAAAAAGTCAAACCAAGGCTTTGGAATAGAGATTATATACTGGTGCTGATTTCAAATCTGGTTGCTGCTGGCGCTCATTCGATATTTTTGTCAATACTTCCGTTGTATGTAGCAGATATCGGGGGAAATAACGCTGTTGCAGGGGCGATGGCTGGTGCCTTGACAGCAGTATCTATGATAGCTAGACCAATAAGTGGAAATCTTATTGACAGGATAGGAAGGCGCCCGATAGTAATTGCCGGCGGCATATCCTTTGCCGTGGTGACACTTATGTACAATATTGCTCTTAATATACCTCTTCTATTTATGGTAAGAATATTGTATGGAGTGGCGCTGGGATTCTACCTTGTGTCCGCACAGACTCTGCTTGCAGATGTTGTACCACAAGAAAGATTGGTGGATGGGGTAGGATATTACGGAGTGTCAAGTTCGCTTGCGGGGAGCGTTGCTCCGGCGCTTGGAGTATATCTTAGCCGTACATTTGGCTTTCGTGTTCTATTTATAGTTATGGGTATAATGGGGTTTATAGGAGGAGTGGTGCTTATAGGGATCAGAAGCAATGTAAAACCTGTGTATCAAAAGGGGACAAATGAAAATGGAAAACAGGTCAAGTTTAATCCACTTGCGCTGATAGAAATAGCGGTTGTAGTACCGGCGCTTGTTGCAATGGTTAAGATGTTCGCTCTTAGTGCATCGAGCAATTATCTTACTGCATGTGGGATAGAACGTGGAATAGAAAATGTTGCAATATATTTTACGGTGAATAGCCTTGTGATGCTTGGAACGCGATTGATAAACAGTGCGCTTACGAAGAAGTTTACATATTCGAGCATAATAATGTTTGGTATTGTCAGCATGACTGTTTCATTGATATTGATAGCGTGGGCACAGTCCGTATGGGTGCTAATTATAGCGGGAGTGCTTGCCGGTATCGGAAACGGGCTTGCGCTGCCGCTAATACAGGTTATTGTATTCAAAATATGTAAGCCTGAGAGAAGGGGAACGGCAAGTGCTACACATGGTCTTTTCAGTGATTTGGGAAATGGTACCGGTGCAATGACATGGGGAATGATTTCAAATTCCTTCGGTTATACAATAACTTATATTGCTGCTGCGACATGTATGGCTTTGTCTGGGGTAGTACATCTTTCACTGCTTTCTCCAAAATTGAAAAAGCTGGGGATCATAAAAGACGCTGATTGATGTATAAAAGCTCCCTTCTGCATGAGCGGTAGGGAGCCTAAATATTGATATGTAGTTTTGGCAAACGGAATAACAGGTCGGGTCAAAGTTTTGCTGTTAGCGTATTTCCTTAGCATCGGGAGGAAGCTGCCGAATATGTTTCAGATATTCAATCACATTAGCCCATTCACTTTCGTAAGATTCAAATCCGAAATCTTTTGCAACGGCTCTAGCAAAAAGAGTAAAAAGTTCGCACATCTGAAAGAGGGAATCCCATATACTGTTGTAGTCTCCAAAAGGATATGTAGATACAAACTTTTTCCAGATACCTGAAGGTAAAAGATGTTGATATAATTTTCCATTTTTTCGTACAGAGAGTGTAAATCCGTGTAAATCTCCTATGTACCAGTTTGTCATTTCTTCAAAGGCATCTCTTGTGTAATGATAATAGGTATACATCGCATATGGAAGCTCTTTGCGCCATATGCCTTTAGCAACGTAGCAGCTTACCCAGAAAAATTCATTGCATACTTCAAAAAAGCGCTGTGCAGTAGGTTTTACAATGTGGTAGGCAGTATCGTTTGGGGGTTGTATAAAAGAGAGCAGACCGTCCTTGTCAAGTAATACTATATTAAGCCCGTCGCCCTGGTAGCTTTCTTTATTGGCATCAGATATGAGCCTCATGGTAAGATCGATGCGAGTACCATCTGTAAATTGGATAAGATAATTGAAATAATCATCTGTCTCTGTTGAAAATGTCCATGGCATTTGAAGGATAAGACGTTCTCCAAAAACATCTATCCAGCTGTGATCAGCTTTGAACGAGTCGAACTCGGTAACAAAATATGTTATATCGTAGTCTTGAAAAATGTCTTTTCGGATATTTGGATTTGCGCGGGAACCGTTTAACAATACGGCCCGGACTCTATCGTCATTTAAGGCATAGCTGCAGATAAGATCAAACATTTCCTTTTCGCTTCTCATAAAGATCTCCTTTGCTTCTTTCATGACCAATAGTATTAATGGGATAGCCGCAAAGCACCAAAATTATACAATAAAAGCAGACACCTTTCAACCGACGAAGAGAAAATAGGATAAATTTCAAAAAATTTCAAAAAAGTAGTTGACAAAAATTTCT
>CALXAZ010000180.1 GCA_944386395.1 uncultured Clostridia bacterium | reverse complement strand
ATTATTCTTATCGCGCCTGAGCAGCATAACAACGGTGGTAACCGCTAAAAAAAGCACCGTCGACTCGCCGAAGGTATCAAAAGCACGGTAATCGAGTATCATCCCAGCAACCGCGTTTATTGCCCCGGTCTCCTCAAGTCCCTTTTCCAGATAACGCTCTACGACCTCGTTTGACGCAGGGTTGTCCGGTCTCCCAAATGTGGGCAGCGCTGCTACTGTCAGCATCAAAACACCTATAAGCGAAACACATATCAGAACAGACATCACCCTGTACAGTACTATCTGCCTGTGCAGCCTTTTCGGATGTGCATGATGGGGGTGCTGCCTTGGCGGTCTTGTGCTCTGCGCGGGCTCTTCCACCGGCTCCGGTGCTGCTTTTGCAGGGATTTCGCCACCGTTTACCCAGTCAACAAAGCGCATTATTGCGCTCCTTTTATTTGTTTCTTTCTGCTTCTGGCTATTGCCACGTTTATTGTGATAATTATTATTCTTACTCATCTTTGGTTCCTTTCAGCGCATGAACTTTTTTCAGAGTAAGGAAGAACAGTATGCTTGTTACTCCCGCGCCAACAGCCGCCTCTGTTATAGCCAGATCAGGCGACTGCAAAAGTATCCATATTATTGCCATTACAAGGCTATACGACATAAATATCAGCACAGTTGTCAGCAACCTCCTCGAAAGGGTCGCAAACAGCGCACAGACAATAAGGAACACTAGGAGAATTATCTCAAGAATTTCCATCGGCGTCCGCCTCGCTTTCCATAGCTATATCTGTCTCTATATCAATATTGTCATGTGTAAGTACTTCTATCTTTGCAATAAGATGGCTTGCAACCGGGCTTGCCATCCATAAAAACAGCAATATTGCTGCCATCTTGAGCGACTGAAAGGAAAATCCGCAGAGCACCATCAGCCCAGCAAGAGTTGCCAGTGCGCCAAGAGTATCCACCTGCGCCGCGACGTGCATACGATTAAGAACATATTTGAAGCGGAATATCCCTATGACCGATACGCAAAAAACAAATAACCCCAGCGCTATTAGCAATATCCCGATAACAGTCCGGACCATTACCATTTCTTTCTGTCCTCCTTTTCTGTTATGTGCATCTGGCGCCCCTTGTGATGCACCGTCACAAGCCGGCAGAAGACCACTACTGCCACAAAGCTAAGCAGGGCATATACCACAGCGATATCCACCAAAAAGTCCTGTTTAAAGTATACCGACAATATCAGAACAAACATTATCGTCATCGTGCCTATCATGTTCGTGGCAACTATACGGTCAGAAAAGCTTGGACCCTTTATCGCACGTATGAGGCAGCAGAATATCATCAGCGCTATTATCACCATGGCAACTATTAGTGCCATATTCAGTAGCGGAGTAAACTCAACCATCCAGCTTGCCCTCCATCTTTCTTAGATGCTTTACAAATACAGAGTCGTCCATCCCCTCAGCAAAGCTGTTATCCAGCGCATGGACACAGTACCTATCCCCTATCAACCCGGCAGTGATCGTTCCAGGTGTTAGTGTTATAGAATTTGCGAGAAGGACCCGAGAACCCTCATGTTTTAGATCAGTTGTAAAATAGTGAAGCCCAGGCTCTATCTCCGGCTTTCTCGAAAGGACAAGTGACATCACTTGTATATTAGCCTTCCACACTTCGGCAAACAGCACTCCTATATATACTATAAGCTGCCATGACACTTTGAGAATGTTCAAATCATTGCGATAACTATATCCCATCACCTTACAGATAAAAAGATAGATGGCGCCCGAAACAAGAACCCCGAAGATAAGTATCTCCGCAGTTACCTTGCCATTGAACACCACCCATAAAAGCAGCATAATAAAAAACATCCCTTAACCCTCCCAGTACAAACAAAATACCCGTGCATAAGCGCACGAATATATCATAATTATCTTCCAAAATAATTGTGCTGTCAACCAGATTTTGAATAACTTTACCGCTTATTCTGCCGGTTTTTTTGGATATTTCTTATATTTTCAAATGTCTTTATACCATCTGGCAATGACCTGGAGTATGTTTGTATAGGCTATAGATGCTGACACAGAACTTTTCTTTTTTATTTAGACGTCCGTATCTCCTCCTTAAAGAACAAAAAAGCGGAGACAATGTCCCCGCTTTTTTGTTTACCTTCTTTATTAGAAAAGTCTCTTCAACAGACCTGCAAAACCTGCTCCGTGTCTTGCCTCGTCCTTTGCCATTTCATGTACCGTATCATGTATAGCATCATATCCGAGCTCTTTTGCACGTTTTGCAAGCTTAAACTTGCCCTCACATGCACCCGCCTCTGCATCGGCGCGGAGCTGAAGATTCTTTTTTGTGCTAGGCGTCACTACTTCGCCAAGAAGCTCTGCAAACTTTGCCGCATGCTCCGCCTCTTCAAAAGCGTAGCGCTTAAAGGCCTCCGCAACTTCCGGATACCCTTCACGCTCTGCAACACGGCTCATCGCAAGATACATGCCAACTTCGGAACATTCGCCGTTAAAGTTTGCCACCAGATCTTCATATACATCCGGCTCAACCTTATCCTTTGCACCTTCACCTACAATATGCTCTGTAGCAAAACCAGCCCCGCTCTTCATCTCGGTAAACTTGGACTTTGGTGCCTTGCACTGTGGGCAGAACTCCGGAGCCTCAGTGCCCTCATGGATATAACCGCATACGCTACAAACAAATCTCTTCATTATTATATTCCTCCAAAATAAAATTACGATCTACAAATCAGTAACAGTTATCGTTATCAGAATAATATCATAATAACTTTAATTTGTAAAGCCCTTTTTTTAATTTTTTTCTTTGAGACTAATTTCCATATTATTTTATTTTTCTTGACATCCGTGCTGCATTAGCATAAAATCTCATATGTATATCTTTCTCTTTGTCAGCTTTTAACCGCTAAATGCTACTTGAAAATATCTTCACATGAATTAAAAACATATTTCGGAGGTATCCCAAATGAGATACGGTTTTATCAAATGCGCCGCTGCGACACCTAAGATAAAAGTTGCAGATCCTCGTTTTAATTCCGAGCGTATAATCGATCTTATCCGCCAGGCAGACAAGGCAAATGTTCGTCTCCTTGTATTTCCAGAGCTTTGCATAACCGGCTATACGTGCAGCGACCTTTTCTTCCAGCGACGTCTTCTTGACAGCGCAAGGAGAGCTCTTCTTGATATTGTAGATGCATCAGCTGGGACAAACACTGTA
>CALXAZ010000179.1 GCA_944386395.1 uncultured Clostridia bacterium | reverse complement strand
AGATCATCCTGCTATAAACCCCCGGCAAAGAATCCGGTATTTCGATAGCTCCAACAGCTTTTTCATAAAATGGCTTCGCTTCTTCTACCCATCCGATGATGGCATACCCGTAACCGTTCTCTCTCATAGAACGCATGCACGCCATCAGCAGCGCCGTACCTATGCCTTTTCCCCTCGAGCTTTCTTTGACTCCCGTAGGTCCGAAATAGTTCTTCGCCGTGCTGTCATAGCAAGCAAAGCCGATTATTTCTTTGTTTTTTACCGCTATATAGCAGCTTATCGGATTGTTGGAAAATGCTGCTGCAGTCTCGTTTGCCCAGCCGTCACTGAAATTTTCACGCACAAAACCAATAACCTTCTCGCGATCTGGAGAAAGAACACGAAGGATCCTTGCCTCTTTGTCCTTCAGAAATGAGCTTATCACTATATCCTCCGGCAAATGATAAAGCCTTACCAGCATGTCCGAGCCCATAGCTTTTCCCCCTGACAGTTTCTTACCATTCCTCTTTAAGCTTGTTTATACAGCTCCTGCATATGTATTTACCGTTATACTCGGTAATTTCTTTTCTGCTTCCGCAGAAGACACAGGACATTTCAAGCTTTTTGAGAATAATAGACTCACCTTCAACATAGATTTCCAACAGGTCCTTTTCCCCTATATCAAGAGTACGTCTTAATTCTTTGGGAAGAACTACCCTACCAAGCTGATCCACCTGCCTTGTGATACCCGTAGATTTCATGGACTCCCCTCCTTTCAGCGGCAATGCCTTATTATATAATATACCTGCAAGCTTTGCACGGTATAATAATACTCATACTGTTCCGCCTTACAATAATCATATTATTTTTACTATTTATTCCAAGCCTTCTCTATTCATTTATTATACACAAAACGATTTTATTTGTCAAATAAATGTTAATTTTGTCAAAAAATGTTTGAAACTGGTGATTTTATGGCAATGTCAAAAATATGGTCTGCCCTTATATTGATATCTTTCATTTTTGCCGCAAAATCCGGCAGACTTGAAACCCTCTCCGCGTCTGCTCTTGAGGGAGCTGAAAGCGCGGTAACACTATGTCTGTCGCTTGCTGGCATTATCTGTCTGTGGAGCGGAGTGCTTGAAGCGATGAAGCGCTGCGGCATGGCAGATGGTCTGGCTTGCATCACCCGCCCTCTGCTAGGCAGACTTTTCCCTTCTACAAAGGAAAACACAGAAGCTGCCAAAGCTGTTTCCGCTAACTTTTCGGCAAATCTTTTGGGGCTTGGTAACGCTGCTACTCCATTTGGAATCCGCGCCGTTCAGCTACTAAAGTCAGGAGAAACGGCTACAGATGATATGTGTAACCTTGTTGTGATGAACACGGCATCTGTACAGCTTTTTCCTGCCACCATTGCTGCTGTCCGCTCCGGCTTGGGATGTGTCTCTCCGCTTGATATCCTGCCTGCCATCTGGCTAACATCGCTATGCTCTGTGTCCGCAGGGCTTGCAGCAGCAAAGTTTTTTTCTAAAAAACAATGGAAATAATCTTCGCCTCGATAGTTCCGGCAGTGCTCTCTGCCGTAGCCCTTACCTGTATTTTAAAAAAAACCGATCTTTATTCTGCTCTGACAGATGGAGCCAAAGCAGGACTGTCAACAACTGCCAGCATACTTCCGTCCCTTGTTATCATGTTGACGGCAATAGCAATGTTTCGCGCCTCCGGCGCCCTCGATTTGCTGGTTTCCCTGCTTTCCCCACTGGCAAAACTTATCGGAATCCCTGCTGAGTGCATCCCCCTCATGTTGATACGTCCATTAAGCGGTAGTGGAGCGCTGGCTCTCGGAGTTGACATAATCACAGCAAATGGAGTGGACTCCCTTACCGGCAGAACGGCAGCAGTTATGCTTGGCTCAACTGAAACCACATTCTACACGATATCCGTCTACTTCGGTGCAGCCGGGATAAAAAATACCCGCCACACCATACCCTCGGCACTTATCGCTGATCTCGTCGGGTTTGTTGCGGCGGCATTTTTCACTCGTATATTTTTCAGTTAATATCTATAGAAATATTTTCAACCCCATTTATTTCAAACTCATTTACATATTCCTTTATGCGCTGACCAAGCTCCTCCCCGTCATTTGGAGCTATACCTTCTGCCTGCATATCCCGCCGTGCAAGCTCCTCTGCCAAAATATCAAAAAACACTGCGTCCTCATAATCCATTATCGCCTCATGTATTCCTCCATCAACAAAAGCTCTCGACGGAAGAACCTCATTTCCCACGATCTCAGCAAGCTCGGGAAGTCCATTTTTCAGGCTTTCAAGAAATATTTTACTTTCAATCTCGTCATATTCCGTTATCCTGTCTGCCCCCCGTGCAGAATTGAGCACCCAATTGCCGATATACACCATATCCAACAGCAGCCGAAACTGCCTCCTTGTCAACTCTAGCTTCAAAACGACCCCTCCTTTGTATGCCCGTTTTAGATAGCTCTGCCTATCAGCCGACACAAAAGCTCATTAGCAGCAAGTTACATTACTATTATAATCCCTTCAGTCTAAAAATTCCACTCCCTTTTTAAGGCTCTTCAAACAAATATTTTCTTTGTTTCTATTGAATAAAGCTGGATCTTAGGCTATGATATAAAGGATATTTCGGCTTTTACTACTTAATAAAACTTGTTAGGAGGTTTACATAAAATGCACAAGCTTAAAATCTGCCTCCTGTTCGGAGGGGTATCCCCCGAGCATGATGTTTCTCTTCAGACAGCTACTTCTATCCTTAAAAATATCGACCGTGAGCAATTTGACGTACTTCCTGTTGGGATAACATCAAGTGGAAAATGGTTTCTGTACGAAGGACCAGTTAATGATATTGAAGACAACAGCTGGGAAAATTATCCTTATCTGAAGCCTGCGTTTATCTCACCGGTAGCAAACGAAGGACTTCTGGTATTTGAGGCTGAATGTATAAAAAAAGAACGCATTGACTGTGTGTTTCCAGCTCTTCATGGCAAGGATGGCGAGGACGGCTCAATACAGGGGCTTTGCCAGCTTGCAAACCTTCCATGCGTTGGCTCACTTCTGACAGCCTCCGCTGTTTCTATGGATAAAAGCATGACTAAGGCCGTTGTCAACGGTCTTGGAATACGGCAAGCCGACTTTATTCTCGTACTGGAAAGCGAATTTTCCAGACATCCAGAAAAAATTGTAAAAAGAGTAGTCGATCATTTTGATTTTCCTGTATTTGTAAAGCCTGCCGGCACCGGCTCCTCAGTCGGCATTTCTAAGGTTAAAAGCGAGGGAGAGCTAGAGTCTGCAATTATGCTTGCCTTTGAGTATGACTCACGGGTGCTTATTGAGGAGTTTTTCAACGGTCGAGAGATAGAGGTTGCTGTGCTTGGCAACGACGATCCACTGGTCTCTGTCTGTGGTGAAATTGTCCCAGGCGATGAATTTTACACTTACGATGACAAATATATAAACGGTGTATCAGTGGCTCATATTCCTGCCGATATCCCGCAGGAAACCTCAGACAATATCCGTGAAGCTGCCCGGAGGATATATGAGGCGAACGGCTGCGCAGGACTTAGCCGTGTCGACTTTTTTGTTCACAAGCATACAGGTGAAATCTGCTTCAATGAAATAAATACTCTCCCTGGATTTACCGATATAAGCATGTATCCAAAGCTGTTTATCTACGGAGGGATAAGTTACCCCGAAATAATCACTCGGTTAATCCATCTCGCTGTCAAGGCATAATCCTTCTTAAACGAAAGGAACTTCCTGAACATGGATAACAGACCCATTGGTGTATTCGACTCTGGACTTGGTGGACTTACTGCTATGAAAGAGCTGCGCCGTGTGCTTCCGCACGAGGATATAATCTATTTTGGAGATACAGGTCGTGTGCCATACGGCGGTCGCTCAGAAGCCACTTTGATAAAATATGCCAGACAGGATATCCATTTTTTACAGTCGTTCGACATAAAAGCTATCCTCATTGCCTGCGGTACCGTCTCTACAATACTCCCCAAAATCTCAGAAGAGATGGATATACCTGTCATAGGCGTTGTCGAGCCATCGGCAAAACGTGCAGCCTCCTTAAGCGAAAATAAAAAAATTGGCATTATTGGTACAAATGCTACCATTTCCAGCGGTGCATATGAAAAAGCTCTCAGGGTCATCTCTGCTGACATAGTCACTGAAAGCCGGAGTTGTCCTCTATTTGTTCCGCTTGTTGAAAATGGTCGTTTTTTACCCGGAGATATCGTCATAGAAACTATTGCTGAAGAATACCTTGAGCAGTTCCTCCAATTCGGCTGTGATACCCTTATCATGGGATGCACCCATTACCCCCTGTTGAGAGAGATCATAGAGCATATATTACCCGGCGTTTCTCTTGTGGACTCCGGAGCTGAGGCATCTGATGCCATTTGTAGACTACTTAAGGATCTGGATATGCTGAATGGATCGTCAGCCCTTGGGAGCACTTCATACAATGTGAGCGATGATCCGCTAAGCTTTGCTCGAAATGGGGGAATATTTATGGGTTCTCCTCTCGGGCCAGAGGTAAACAAGGTTGATATTGATAATTTCTAGCAGCATCTCTTTACAGGCTGCCGCCTGCATAGCAAGCGGCAGCCTGTATTTCAGTTTATTATCGCAAGCAAAACTCCATACAGGGCAGATCCTATCGTACCAAAAACAATGACCGGTCCCGCTATTGTAAACATCTTAGCACAGAGCCCTGTCACGATTCCCTCAGACTTAAATTCCATTGCTGGTGAGACAACTGCATTGGCAAATCCTGTTATTGGAACAAGTGTTCCTGCCCCTCCAAGCTTTGCCAGCTTGTCATATACATTTATCCCTGTAAAAAACGCTCCTAGAAACACCATAATTATCGATGTGGCGGTTGCCGCCGCCTCATTATCTAGCTTAAAATACTCAAACAAATTTTTTACACCCTGACCCACAGTACATATGGCTCCCCCTATAAGAAAAGCAAAAATCATATTCTTCCATAATGGTGAATTTGGAGATTTTTCCTTTACTAATTCATCATATTGTTTATTTGTCATCTTCATAGCAAAAAAAGTCCTTTCATGCGTTATACTTTCTGCAAGTCTTGCCGCAGATAAAAGTATCTTTCGCAAAAAGGACTTTTTTTATTTACAATTTACTCTTTTTAATCAAAATATGTTATTCACTCAAAAGCTCTATTGCACGCTCGAGCTGAGTATCTATAACAACGAGCCCCTTGGAATACTCACTGACCTGCTTAATAAGGTTATTTATCATATTTGTACTTGCCGTAGAAACGACAGGCAGATCAAATGCCCTCTGAAATCTGTTTACAGCTTCAAGCGTCTCCCCGTCAAACACATTGTCAGGAGCCCCATAAAAATACCCGAGCAAAGCAAGCCTATTTTCAAGCCCGAGCACCTCCTCAGAGACATCTCCGACCTTCATTCCGCGTGAAATCGTAAGCTTTCCGAGATCAGGTAACTTAACCCTCGCATAACCAAGCTCAACCTTCTCATCCGGTGTTATCCCAACTCCGTCATAACTCCCCTGCTTTGGAAGATACAGTTCAAACCCAGTGAGCACTGCCTCCGCACCATCCCCCATTTCAAGATGGTACTGCCCGACTCCCTTTCCATATGTCTGCGTTCCTATCACCGTAGCATACCCATAGTCCTGCATCGTACCCGCAAATATCTCGGATGCAGATGCCGAAGCGCCGTCTACAAGCATAACAAGCTTTTCAGGCAACCACCCTGTTCCATCAGTTATATAGGATGTGTTCTCTCCGCTGCGATCCTTTATCGACACCATCTCAACGTCAGCTTCGGGTATCATCATGTTCATTATTTCAAGCAGGGCTGCGATGCTTCCACCAGGATTACTCCTGATGTCGATTATGACCGACTCTACCCCTTTGAGCTTTATCTCGTCATATACCGTTTTAAAATCTATCGCAGTCTGTATATCCCCGAAACGTGAAATAGCTATATATGCAATATCACCGAGCGGCTTATACGATATATTTGAAACAGATATCTCAGAACGTACTATTCTTTTGCTATGTATCTGATTTGTATCTGGGCGGAAATATGTAATATCAACTCCGCTTCCCGCTTCCCCATTGATACAGCTTTGGATCTCAGCGGTAGTCATCCATGTTACATCCTGCCCGTCAACCTTCATTATAATATCTCCCGCCTGAAGCCCTGCATTATCTGCCGGCGAGCCCTCGATAATCTCAGCTATATGGTTCCCTGCAGTAAAGCCGGATTCAAAACGTATCCCAATCCCAACAAAGCTATCCGAGGCTGCAAAATACGTGTCATACTCATCAGCAGAGAGATAATAGGAGTACCTGTCCTGCACCCCAAACATGATGTTTGCAAAGTTGTTAAACTCCTCCGGATGCTCTGCAAAGTAGTATCCCAGAGCCTCAAGTATCGGATCATCGTCTATTGATGAGTACAGACCATACTCTGTAATAATTTTTGCAAGCGACTTTATCTTTACCGAGTAGTACATCGCCTCTGTGCTTTTGTCCACACTTGCAGCAGCAACTGGCGCTACAAGCAGCGAAATACACATTATAGCGCACATAATAATCGCGGCAAATTTTTTAAATCCTGTTTTCATATTACTCCTTTCCATCATCCCGTCTGCTCAGCTTACATGTGCCACTTCGCGGACATTCATTATCAGCTTATTTTCT
>CALXAZ010000178.1 GCA_944386395.1 uncultured Clostridia bacterium | reverse complement strand
TGTACTTGGGGGGGAGCAGTCAGGTCGTCTTATCTGCCTTGAAAACGGCACCACCGGTGCTGGTCAGCTTACGGCAGTGAAGTATCTTGGAATACTGGCAGCTTCCAGCAAGAAAGCGTCTGAGCTTGACTCGGAGATAAAGCAGTATCCCCAGGTGCTTAAAAATGTAGCGGTAAAACCTGATATGAAACATAAACTTGCAGAGGAAAGCGCTGTAAAGGCGGCGATAGCAGAGGCAGAGAAGCTGCTTGAGGGGCAGGGAAGGATACTTGTACGACCTTCCGGAACTGAAGCGCTGGTGCGAGTAATGGTGGAAGGACCGTCAAAAGGTGTGGTTGATGTGGCGTGTGATCTGATAGTATCCGCAATAGAGAGCCTTAAATAGAAAAATTTGATAAATTGTATTGAAAATATAAAGCTAAGCTGATATAATATGTAAGCGCGGTTCTGCGCTGCATATTGCGAGGCGTAGCTCAGTTTGGTAGAGTGCCTGCTTTGGGAGCAGGATGCCGCAGGTTCAAGTCCTGTCGCCTCGACCATAAAGGACACCAATTAAGATACTTGTTGTATCAAGGTTGGTGTCCGATTTTTATATAAGGGCGTATAAAGTTTTCCCAGGGAGGATAAGAGAACATGAAAAGAGGCTGCGATTGGAAAATATTTAATTGCAGTGTTTAATGAAAAGTGTTGACAAGACAAAAATTATATGCTAATATGTCAACGTAGACAAGTTAAAGTAGGGTGAAATTTTGAAGAAAGCAAGCATGATAGATGTTGCAAAAGTTGCAGGAGTTTCGACTGCAACAGTTGGTCGCGTGATACATAATAATGGAAGTGTGAAGCCTGAAACGCGTGCAAAGGTAGAGGCGGCTATAGCAGAACTCAGCTATGTGCCAAATCAGATGGCACGTGTGCTTAAAAGCAGCAAAAGCAGAATAATAGGAAGTTTGTTCCACTATAGCCCAAACGGTCTTTTTGAAAGAATGAGCCAATCAATAGTGGATGAGGCCAAACGAAGAAACTTTAATTTTTTGGAAATAGATGCAAGACGCGAAGACGAAGAAACTACTATTGAACAATTAATAGGGATGCAGATAGTAGGATTAGTACTAATAGCAAAGCCAGGTTTATCAGAGACAATGCTGCAAAAACTTAAACTATTGAATATACCAGTGGTTGCAATAGAGAGAGGATATGATTTCCCAGGAGTAGACAATTTGATTTTGGATGATTATGGAGCGTGCTATGATGTAGCAAGGAGACTCGCCGAATATGGGCATAAACGGGTTGGATTTATTTCGGTGGAGTACAGGGGAAACCGGCTGGTCAATAATAAACTTAGCCGCGTGCTTGACGGAAGCGTTGAAAAGAGACGTCATGATGGTTTTGTTGCAGGAGTAAAAGATTTTGGTCTGGATGATGATCCGTCTCTTATCGATGATCTCATGCAGGACGGATATATTGTTGAAGGTGGATATGCGATGATGGAAAAGTTCCTTGAGCTTGATAATCCTCCAACAGCGGTATTTGCATTATCTGATCAAATTGCTGCAGGCGCTATGCAATGTTTGCATAAAAAGGGAATGAAGGTACCAGAAGATATGTCGGTCATAGGATATGAAAATCTTTTGGCAAAATATCTTGTCCCTCAAATAGACTCTGTAGCTTTGGAATATAACAATATCGGTGAGATGGTTATGTCGTTGCTAATAGATCGTATGGGGAATATTTCCATGCCATCAAAAACAAAATATATTGATATGAAATATGTTGAGCGAGGAACATTGAAAAAAATATACTGATATAATTTATGATATATGTATCGTTTCGGAAGTAATGATACATATATTCATATATCGCAAAATGTCAACGTTAACAATATAAGAATAAAAAGAATAAAATTATTTTTGCAATAAAAATATAAGAAAAAATATATTATAAAATGTCAACGTTAACAAAGGGGGATAACGCAGTGTCTAAAGTAAAAGTGGGGATTGCTGGTTGTGGTTCTATAGCGCAGCAAAGGCATGCTCCGGAATATTCATTAAATTCCAATGTCGAAATTGCCGGATTTTATGATTTTGTAGAAATACGGGCAAATGAGCTTTGCAGGCGTTATGGAGGAAAAGTATATGGTAGTTTTGAAGAAATGATATTAGACAGAGATATAGATGCTGTCAGCATATGCACACCAAACAATTTGCATGCGGAGATGAGTGTTCAGGCATTGAATGCGGGTAAACATGTTTTATGTGAAAAACCTATGGCAGCAAACACAAAAGAAACTCGTGAGATGATAAAAGCAGAGCAGAGATCCGGAAAAATACTTATGCCAGGCCACAATCAGAGACTGGTTGCGACGCATATGGAAGCAAAAAAGCTGATACAAGATGATACCATAGGGAAACTGCTATTTTTCCAGTGTAATTTCAAGCATGCCGGACCCGAAAATTGGGGAGTTGATAAGACAAACAATACATGGTTTTTTAAAAAAGACAGCGCAAAATATGGGGTATTAGGAGACCTTGGTGCGCATAAAATTGACCTTATTCGTTTTCTTACCGGTGAAGAAATCTTTAAGGTCAGGGCAAATATGATGACTTTGGACAAGAGGTATTCTGATGGGAATCTTATTGATTTGGAGGACAATGTCGTTTGTGAGTTTGAAATGTCCAATGGAATGCCGGGAATTATGCATTTTAGTTGGACCAACTATGGTCAGGAAGATAATGGAAGTATAATTTATGGAGATAAGGGTGTTATGAAAATATTTGGTGATTTTGATGCTGATATCCTTATTGAAAAAAGAGATGGGATAGTAGTGAAATATAGTGTAGGAGGGATAAGCACAAATAAATCGCAGCTTAAAAGCGGTGTTATAGATGAATTTATTGCGGCCATTGTTGAAGAAAGAAAGCCAATTGTAACAGGAATAGACGGTCATAATACGATGGCGGTTATAGAGGCAGGGGTTATTTCAAACAGAAAAGGGACATGGATAGATGTAAAATATTAAAATTTGAAAGGAAATGATAAAAATGGAATTTGGAGTACAACTGTTTACGGTATCAAAATATCTTAGAGATGATGCAGAGAAACTTTTCCGAAATTTATCTGAAATGGGCTATACAATAATAGAGCCATGTATTTCTCTTCCACCAGAGGAACAAAAAGTAAACAGAGCTTCAAAAAAGGGGGCGGGTCCGTTTCTTGGGATAGAGGAAGTAGATAATGTGATGAAAATAGCATGGGAATATGGTCTGCATGCTAATTCATGCCATATCAATGGAAGCATTATGTCCAACGTGAAATTTCTCGAAAGTCTGAAGGAAAAGTATAATATCACACAGTTTATTATTGGTATGGCAAGAGATATGTCGGAAGAAAACATTGAAAGTTATGTTGAAAAGTATAAAGATATGTCAAATGCTGTTAAAAGCTTTGATGGAGAAATATTAATACACAATGGAAGCAGGGAAATATTAACAAGGGTTTTAGGAACGACATTGCTTGAAGCTTTTTTAAATAGATGTGATGGTGCCATAGGAGTTCAAATAGATGTAGGATATGTGCTTTATGGTGGAGAAGATCCTGAAGAATACATAAAAAAAGTTGGGAAATATGTGCGTTCGGTACATTACAAAGATATAAAACCAAAGTTTAGTGATTTGAGTCCAATGGAGGCATGTATATGTTTGGGTAAGGGGCTACTTGATGTGAGGGCAATTTATAATTATACTGCAGGACATGGTTATACACATATTATTGATCAGGATAGGAGTGATAGTGATATTTTACAAGATTTAAAAGAAAGCATATTGTTGCTGAAATCATTTTCAGAATAAAAAATAATAAAGTGAAAGGAGAACAAAAATGGCAAATACAACTAACAGACCAGCAAGAGATCCAAATCGACCGGGGAATGCAGACAATATCACAAGGCAATATTTCGACTCTCTGCTGATAAAACTTCGGCACATTGATGGCGGTATACCGAATACGAAAATTGAATTATTTGGAGAAAAGTTTGATACACCCATAATGATGGCGGCGTTATCGCATTTGGACAAATACCGACCTGACGGGACAACAGTTATGGCCCGGGGGGCAAAAGATGCTAATGCCGTAAATTGGGTTGGGCTTTGTGATACCGATGATGAAGTGCGCAGTATTTGCAATACTGGTGCAAAGACAATATGGATAATAAAACCATCTGCGGACGAAAGTGTTATTTTCAGGCATATTAAGCTTGCAGAAGAGGTTGGATGTTTGGCAATTGGTATGGATGTGGATCATGCATTTACCAAAAATGGAACTTACATGACTCTTTTTGGAGACGCTTTGGAATCAAAAACATTGAAACAGATAGAAAAATATGTTAAGGCCACAAAACTTCCGTTTATAGTGAAAGGTGTGCTGCATGTTGATGATGCAAAAAAAAGTGTCGAGGCGGGAGCATCAGGTATTGTCCTTTCCCATCATCATGGAATATTTGACTTTGCCGTGCCCCCTGTGATGGTTCTCCCTGAAATAAAAGAGGCGGTAGGAGAAAAAATAAAAATCTTTGTGGATTGTGGAATAACGAGCGGTATTGATGCGTTTAAAGCATTAGCTCTTGGTGCAGATGCAGTATCTGTGGGACGTCCGGTAATGCCTGTTATTGAAAAAAGCGGATCTGAGGGGGTGACAGAACTTATAAAAGAATATACGGCGCAGCTTGCAGGAGCTATGGGATTCACAGCAACTATCGATATTGCTCACATGGATCCATCTGTTATAGTTTCAAAGAAATGAAAATAATAAGTGAAACATATTAAAAGAATAGGGGAAAAAGAAATGAAAAAAATATTGGCTTTCATTATTGCTGTTGCAATGGCAGCGGGAATGTTTTTCGGCTGTGATAACGTAAATACTACAAATACTGGTGATTTTACAGAGCAATCAACACAATCAACTACTTTAAACTATACGCAGGCAGCAACTTCGGACTCTGGTGGCGAACCGTCAGAACAACAGACATGGGCAACTAATGAAAAAGGGTATGAGCTTAGGGAAGACGGCGTAGTACGCGACATATCTGAAGCGATAAAAGGGAATCCATGGGAAGGGAGTTCAGTAAACCAACAAGCAATAGACGGTGATGTTCCTGTCGCATTGCCATTAGTTACAGAAACTGCAAGTTTTTCAGTTTGGGGAGCAACGCCAAATTCTCAAACAGGAATGCAGAGCATTGATGAAGCTTTAGCATGGGCGGAACTCCAGAAAAGGACAAATGTGGATATCGAGTGGGTACATCCATCAACAGATCAGCAGCAGGCTCAATTTAATTTAATGATAGCTTCACAAAATTATACAAATGCTATTATTTCAGGACCTGCTTATTATATTGGTGGAATAGATAAATATGTGGATGATGGTATAATACTTGATTTTACTCAATATGCAGATCTTATGCCAAATTATATGCTGCGTCGATCTGTTGATGATGAGGCCAAAAGACAGACTCTTTCAGATAAAAGCAGACTTTGTTTTCTTGGGTATATTCGGTTTATATGGCAGCCAAGTTATCAGAGCCCAATGTTTCGGGGAGATTTTCTGGAGGATATAGGTGTTAATAAAGAGGATATTAAAACCTATGATGATTGGTATGATATTCTGTTAAAAGCAAAGGAAAATGGATTTGAATCTCCGTATACACCAATTGCAAATTCAACAACACCAGGCAGGGATCAGTTTATCATGAACGGTTTTGATATGGGAACAGGACGCTCAACTCAATGGTATCAGCTGGATGGCAAGATGATATATGGACCACGTGAAGATAACTTCAGGGAATATCTCGAACTGTACCATAAATGGTATGCGGAAGGTCTTATAGACAGGGATTATTATACTAGGAAGACATCGGATGTTGAGGCCATCGTTTTAAATGGAAGTACAGCTTCTACTCCCATAAGTTATGTTAATATAGACAGGTATGATTTACAGACTGCCGACGGCGGGTACTGGGTACCGGTAGAAGTACCGAGACGTACCGAAGATTCTGTTCGGAGATATTATGTTATGTGTTCTTCGCAGCGTATAGTAAATAATATAACTACCTTAACTACTGCGTGTGATGAAAATACCATAAATGTAATGTTAAGGTTTTACGATTACATGTACTCTCAGGATGGAATACTCCTCTGTAACTATGGGATAGAAGGAGTTTCGTTCTATTACGACATAAATGGTGAACCGGTTTTGTATGATTTTATACTCAATAATCCTGATGGACTTTCCGCCGCCGCCGGACGCAATATGTATTTGGCAGAGCAGGGAGCCGGGGTTGATATATGGTTAAGGGAAAATGCCATGACCATGTCTGATAAGGCCTTAATAGAAGCGGCAAAAGTATGGGATGAGCATGTTGAAGATGCCCAGCTCCTGCCGCCAATAATGGATATTGCAGAAGAATATGCTCAGGACTATAGCGCAAAGTATAATGATATAGAAACATATGTAAATGAAATGACATCCAAATTTATTATGGGAGAAATAGATATAAATGATAATACATGGAATGAATTTCAGCAGACGATAACCGATCTTGGTATTGAAGACTGTATAAGGTGGCAACAGGATGCACTTGACAGGTATAATGAGCGTGATA
Organism: uncultured Clostridia bacterium; assembly: GCA_944386395.1. Taxonomy (GTDB): domain Bacteria; phylum Bacillota; class Clostridia; order Oscillospirales; family JAAYOS01; genus CALXAZ01. The sequence continues at coordinate 6,431 of CALXAZ010000178.1, read as the reverse complement.
TTACAGTTGGATATTAAATAATTAATGTGCAGAAACAGGCAGAGGCAGAGTTGGGGCATACTGAAAGTATGCCCCAACTCTTGTCTGGATTTTAGAACATGTATGGTGTGGATATGATAAGGTACTTATAAGCGAAAAATGCATATCTGATTACCCTATATGCAGGCTGTGTGTCCGGTGTCCTGATTCTATAATAAGAAATTTTTGAGACAATCAGGATGAAAGGAAATTTTTATAATTAACAATCAAATTGAATGCGGATGTATGCTCTATAGATTGTCTGTTATCTGAGTTTTTTCAGCAGAGTTATACGCAGATTTTAAAGCCCACATCTATTGCGTCAGCAATTCTCGTGTTGTAAAATGAAGAAAATGGCAGAACTTCAGCAGACGGTAATTTATGAAACAGAAAGCGGATGAACCGACATGCAAATATTTACAACAGGTAACAAAACCATATCTGTATTCTCAGACACTAAAGAGAACTCACCGGTCATCTACCTGAATACTTTCTCGGTGGAGGGGCAGAAAGTATATGAGGCAGCGCAGGCAAATGGATGTCCTTCATTTAACCTGGTGGCAATCAGTGACCTGGACTGGAATCGTGACATGACACCATGGGACAGCCCGCCGGCTTTCAAAAATACAGAAGCTTTTGCAGGAGGGGCAGATGACTACCTGCGGATTCTGACCGGAGAGATTATTCCAGCGGCGGAGAAGAGGATTAACGGAGTTCCACGCTGGAGGGGAATCGTCGGATACTCTCTTGCTGGGCTGTTTGCTCTTTATACCATCTATCGGACGGATATGTTCTCCCGAGTGGGCAGTATATCCGGTTCTCTCTGGTTTCCCGGTATGCAGGAATATATCTTTTCCAATGAACCAAAGCACAGGCCGGAATGTATGTATTTTTCCCTGGGGGACAAGGAGAGTAAAACCAGAAATCCAATCCTGCAAAATGTCCAGAAAAACACAGAAGAGATCCGGATCTTCTATCAGGATATTGGAATTGATACGGTATTTCAGCTGAATCCGGGCAATCACAGTAACCACGCTGTGGAGCGCACAGCTGCGGGGGTCTGCTGGCTTCTGAGCAGATGAGGTAAATCTTCCGCATACTGTATCGGTGATTTTGCCTTTTCCGACCCAGCCAATATCCTCATCAAGGATAAATATCTGATGCCAGCGGCAAAGGAGTTTCCTGCTCTCTGCCGTAATTATGAAATGGACTATCCTCTGCCACGGTATAGCGGATTATTTTGAGCGTAACATCAGGAAAGAGTGGAACAGATTACTTCCGAGCAGTTTATTCAGGACAGCTATTTAAGAACTGTTTTTGCAAAATCCGCCTGAACAAATTGGTGTCCGATTTTTATATAAGGGCGTATAAAGTTTCCCAGGGAGGATAAGAGAACATGAAAAGAGGCTATGATGTCTTTGGCAAAGCATATGGTGTAATGCTTAGAAATGACCTTCATGCAGTAAACTCGATTGACCATAAATTGCTGCAAGAAATGATTCTGGTGGAGGAGCAATCGTTGGAATACCTATATAAACCATTTGTGCAGGCTAAAAATATGCAATCTCACGCACTGTATTCGTTTGCGCAGCAGTTTAGAGGAGGGCATACCCGGCAGACGATAGAAAATATTTTGCATTACTGTTCGGATATTGCATTACATTACGATGTACCGTTTGAACAGATGTATTTTGGCGGTACGGAGATGGAGATACTAAAAAGAGGCACGGATTGGTGTGCGGATATGGCAAGGGTGGGGGTGGTTTTGCTTTTGTGCAACGGTATTCCGGCAAGGATTGTCTATCTTGCAAACCCATCAAAGGCGTATAATGGTCATGTTGTTGTAGAAGCATATTATGAAGGGAAATATGGCGTCTGCGATTTTATTTATGGCTACTGCTTCAATGATGGGAAACCATTGGATGTATATGAATTGATGTGTGATAAACAGCATTTCGACAGATATCCAAGGGACTATGCGTCTTTCTATTCTGCTGCGGCAATTAGCGAATACGACCCCATGGAGGAAAACTGCTATGAAATATCCGGACCGAATCAATATTATCTCAACTTAATGAATGGGAACCATGGCGGGAAATGGATAATGGGTGAAGATTGCGACTGAAATACGCGTGGTACGACAGGAGAGGATGCGCGGTAATATTAACGGAGCTCAAGCTTGACAAAAAGCCTGTTATAAAGTAAAATGTAATCAATTAGCAGGCAGAAGCCGGCAAAGATTTGTACATGTGCGTTTATATATAATAGATACCAAGAAGGTATGCTTCTCCGAAAAGGAAGGGGCATACCTTTTCTGCATGTAAAGAGCATTGGTTGGCTGTTTTGATACCGAAAGGAGAGGGATTTGTATGTCCTCTGTTAAAAAGGCATGTATATGTTCAATATGCACGGCACTGTGCTATGTGCTCCCGTTAGCTTTTCATGCGATCGCAGCGGGAAGTGTCCTGTCACCGATGCACATACCAGTGTTGCTCTGTGGGCTTATCTGCGGTTGGCAGTACGGTGTGTTTTGCGGGGTCGCAGGACCGGTAATTTCGAGCCTTCTCTCAGGAATGCCATCGACAGTGCAGCTTGTATATATGATACCTGAGCTGGCGGCATATGGTCTGTTCAGCGGGCTTTTCTTCAAGCTGCTTCATACGGGACACGTCTATGCAGACCTGCTGCTTTCGATGATACCTGCACTGATATTGGGAAGGGTAGCAGGAGGGATTGCAAGAGCGATATTTTTTATGGCATCGGCGCAGAGCTATTCGGTGTCGCTGTGGGTAAGCGCATATATTGTCGAGACCCTTCCCGGTGTGATGTTACAGCTCGTGCTGATACCGTCGCTTGTGCTTGTGCTTATGAAAGCAAAACTCATTCCTCTGCGATATCCGGCAGGAGGTACAAATAAAATTAAATAGTGAAGAAGGTAAAGAATGAATCAGAGTATAGAAAAGATAATTTATGAAATAGAGAAGGCGATAGTTGGTAAGAGAGATGTGATAAGTAAGGTTCTAATGGCAATGCTTGCCGGTGGGCACATACTTCTTGACGATGTTCCCGGCGTTGGCAAAACGACGCTTGCGGTGGCGCTCAGCAGGACGCTTGGCCTTAATTACCGCAGGATACAGTTTACCCCTGACGTACTTCCGTCTGATATAGTTGGTTTTTCAATGTACGACAAAGAAAGCGGGGGGTTCAGATATGTCCCGGGAGTGCTTTCAGACGCAAATCTGCTTTTAGGTGACGAGATAAACCGAACCTCCAGCAAGACTCAGTCGGCTCTTCTCGAGGCTATGGAAGAGGGTCAGGTAACAGTCGATGGTGAAATACACCGTTTGAATAAGCCGTTTTGTGTCATTGCAACTCAAAATCAGGTGGGCACTGCCGGTACACAGCCTCTTCCCCATGCCCAGATGGATAGATTCCTTGTGCAGCTTACGATAGGGTATCCAGACTATGACAGTCAGATGGAAATAATACGCGGCAGGCAGGGAGAGGACCCGATAAATTCTGTGTGCAGTATATCAAGCTGTGAGAAGGTCATCGATATGCAGCGGGAAGCTGCATCGGTTTACATGAGTGAAGAGATAATATCATACATAACGAGGCTTGCGATAGCCTCGCGCGAGCATCATATGATACAGCTCGGCATAAGCCCCCGTGGGGCGATAAGCGTCAGCAGGATGGCAAAGGCGTGTGCCTATTTAAATGGGCGTGATTACGTGGTTACAGAGGATGTCCAGGAAATTTTTTCGGATGTATGCGCCCATCGTGTTTTAATAAACCAGCGTGCGCGAATGGAAAAAATGAGTGCGACCCAGATAATGTCAGGGCTTATTGAAGAGGTGCGTGTGCCGCACGCGATGGCATAGTATGGCAGGAAGAAGAGTCGCATGGATTGTGACAGTGATTGCATCACTTGGAATGTATCTGTTTGAGAACAGCTCGTGGACACGTATCCTGCTGGTATCATCTGTTTTGTTGCCGCTTCTGTCCGGAATAGCGCTTGTGGTCGGGCATGGGAAGCTTAATGTAAAGCTGTCGTTTCCAGGGAGGATACAGCGGGAAGAAAATGTTGCGGGAGAGCTTGTTATGGAAAATACCAGTGTGATGCCAAAGCTCTCCGTCAGCTGCAAAATAGAAATAACCAACTTGATGACGGGTGAGAGAGGCGGGACCGAGATATCAGGCTGCGTCGGTGGGAAGAGAAGCGAAAGGTTGGGATTTTTCGTCTGTCCAAAGCACAGCGGAAAGCTCTGTGTACGTGTGAAAGAGCTAAAGGTGCTGGACGCTCTGGGCATATTTGCCAGGAAAATTACCTGTGAAGAGGAGACTTCAGCTATTGTGGCAGCAAACTGTTTCCCAATAGAGATATCGATGGCAGATACTGTGGATTTCCTTCAGGACAGCGAGCTATATTCATCGCAGAGACCGGGGTATGACCCCAGCGAGACTTTCCGCATCCGCGAGTATATCCCCGGGGACCCGATAAGGCAGATACACTGGAAGCTCTCCGAAAAGACAGGTGAGGTTCTTGTGCGTGACTTTGGGCTTCCTGTCGTAAACGATATGCTCCTGCTAGCCGAGACCACCAGGATACAAGGGAGCAGGTTTTTGCCGGAGGAGTCAGACCACGTGCTTGATCTGCTGTTTTCTGTTTCGTATTCTCTTCTCATGCGTGAGCTTCCGCACACAGTTGGATGGCAGGACAGGGACACGATGGCATATGTTTCATATGATATGCTGAATACAGAGGACATTGCCGCCCTGGAGGATCTTCTAATGTCTGCTGGAATAGCGGACGGGGAAATGACAGTTGCGGGGTGCTATCGAGCAGAACACGCTGAGTGTGAGTATGCACATGCCGCAATCATATCTCCATATCTTGAGCCGGATGTTCACCTGCTCAGCCGGGGAAACAGGGTGACAGTGCTGCTGGTAGGCAGCCCTGACAGCTTTGACGATATAAGTGGAAAGGTGAATATCTGCTATGTAGAGGTCAGGGAGCTGGCGGAAGGAGGGCTTAAAGTTGAGCTTTAAAGCGAAAAAGCAAACATTGCTCAAGAGAAATCCGCACAGTTTTGATAGTGGAATAATATGCAGTGCTGAGGCAAGTAATTGCCGCAGCTTTTGGCAGGTCCTGTTTGAGGGGATGTGCGCTGCCCTTTTGTATATGGTAGTGTGGGGAAGTATATGCAGCATGGCTTCGCTATCGCCTACTGGAGTGCTGCCTCTCGCTGTGGGCGGGGCGTTTGCCACAGGGTATGTGCTGTTGCCAGAAAAAAGAATTGTTAAGATGTGGTTTTTAGCGGCGGGAGTGGCAGTAGTTGCGCTGACCCTTATTTTGGGAGCCAGAGCCTCGCTTGACGGTGCATTTGTGGTGATAAACAGGCTGTTTGCGGCAAGTGAGCTTAAGCAGGCGTATGTGTATAACAAATTTGCCGTACTTTCCCCCGAGGAGAGCTGGCAGAGCTGTATCAGGTACGCGATGTTTTCAGCGGGGCTGGCTTCAGGAATTGTATGCGGGATAGCCTTGAGGTACCGGCTCAAGCTGCTTATAGCTTTTATATTTCTGGCTCTCGCTATGTCTGTCGCCTATCTGGGGGTGTCACCTTCCTGGGAGTGGATAGTGATGATGGCTGTGGTACTGCCTGCGTTGATGTTAAACCTGCGGCTGGGCAGGGGAAATAGTATGGCGATGGGGACCTGTGCGGTAGGGATTGCAGCAGTAGCAGTTGTATCCCTTTTGGTGCTTATGCTTTGGCCGGGGGAGGATATGCGGCTGTCCGAATGGGACGAGCATGCCCGCGACATTCTTTCTATGAACAATGTAGCCTATTCTGACAGGGTAGAGCCAGAGAAGGAGCAGGAAACACAGCCTCCGGAGGAGGAGCGGGAATTCTATCAGGAAGAGGACGTGCAGGCGGATTTTGGAGGGAACAGTTTCGAGTGGCTTGTTCCGGTCCCTACAGTGGCTGTGATATTGCTGGCAGCGCTACTGCTGTTTCTGCCGGCTGTTATCAGCGACTTACAGAAAAAGCGGCGGGCAAGGAACAGGGAGGGAATCGAAAGCGGAGATAATAGCGCATCTATCCGCGCGATGTTTCTCTACACCCTGAGATGGTTCAGGCTTGGGGGGCTTGTCCCCAAAAATCTGCCGTTCAGTGGGTATGCAGAACAGATAGAGGAGCTTTTTTCGCCAGAGCTGAGAGCTGAATTTGAGAGTATTCTTCCGCTTTGGCAGGAAGCCGCGTATAGCAAGCATGAGATGGATGAAGAAAAGAGGAGACTCATGCAGCAGTTTATGGAGGATGCAAAAAGCCGGGTATGGGAAAGCTCGGGCAGGATTAGACGTATATTGGCAAAATACATATATGTGCTGTAAGATGGTTTAGTATGATGAG
>CALXAZ010000177.1 GCA_944386395.1 uncultured Clostridia bacterium | reverse complement strand
CCTTGCAGATTTTGGCCAGGCCCCTGGTGGTGTAGTTCCAGTCCTCCGGCAAGGACAGCATCATGGAGAGCAGCCCTTTGGATTTCAGGGACAGCCCCGCGTTGCGCAGGTGGTGGTTAGACATCACCGTGTAATCGCGGGTTTTCTCAATGCGAAATACCGCCATCTTATCACCTCCTTTCGGCGGTCTGGAAAAGTGTTTGTTTTCGGGAAAAATCGGCCTCTATGCCGCCCGGATACCCCGGAAGGGAAAAGCTATGGGCGGTGGCCGTCCAGCCAATTGCGGAAGAAGGAACATAGGATTTTCGACTCCTTTCGGGACATTTTGTATATGTGGATGTTCTATTTGTTCATTCACTTAACACTAAAAATGAAGAATTTTTTAGATGAAAAAGCCATGGGTTTACACCCATGGCTCGCAAAAGTCTTAGCTTGTACCGCCGTATAGATCAGGAAGAATTGTCTTCTTTTGAGGCAAATGGTATAATGAACCTACTATTATTCCAGAGGGGTATTTTCTCTAGACTATGCTATTGAGTTGTGGTATGTAGTAAAAAATACCCATTGATGCTAAACAGGAGGTGAGCCAATGGAGCTAGATTCCATTAAACAGATAATCCAAGATTTTTTCCAAGAAAATACTTTGACAGTTGTTGGTTCAGGCCTCTCTGCTGCAGAAGGAATTCCTGGAATGTCTGCGTTGTCCAATGAATTACAAAGTAAAATTCCTCAGGTTCTCAGTGATTCTATAGATATAAAACTATGGGATAAAATCAATAAAGATCTTCTTGCAGGAGTAGGGCTAGAACAAGCATTGCACAACACTAAACCAAGTCCGCATATTGAAGAAAATATTAGAACAATTACCGCTAACTTTATTGGAAATGCAGAGAAAAAGGTTCTTTATGATATAATTAATGGAAAAAAGATATTGCGGTTTGCAGATTATCTTGAGCATTTTACTATCCGCAACGATGGACTTGTAGTAGTCACCACAAATTACGATAGATTAATTGAGTACGCTTGCGAATATAAAGGCATACGAATTGATACTCTTTTTATTGGTAGATTTCTAGCACACTTTGCGCCAGAAAAAAGTAAATACTCTTTCTGTGAGGGACTTACTAAACGGCCCGGAAAACAGAGGACAGCCGTTTTTGCTCCAAAAGTGACTGTCTTAAAACCTCACGGGTGTCTCAGTTGGCATATGTTTAACGATGAGCCATATTCTATCCCAAATTATCCGTTAGATGATTGCTTAATCATTACACCAGGCGTCAACAAATATAGAGAAGGATATAGCGTTCCATTTGATACCCATAGAACTAAAGCAAACGCTGCGATTGATCGAGCACAAAGGTATATTATTATTGGCTATGGTTTCGGAGATGGGCATTTAGAGACTCATTTGATTCAGCAATTAAATGCAGGAAAACCTGCTCTGTTACTTACCCATTCCTTATCTCCTAGAGCGTTAGAGCTAACTAGGAAATGTAAACATATAACTGCAATTTGTAGCGATGGTACAGATGGATCAACAATAGTTACCACTACGTCCGAGACATCAATTCCACACATCAACCTATGGGATTTAAAATCAATGCTAAGGGAGGTTTTTTAATGCCGCAATTACTTTGCTTTACAGATAATGATTTACTTGGTAACGTGACCTATGTAGATACAGAACAAATTATTATAGAAATTGCCAACATAAATATTATGGGCCAAATTTGTGTCGGCAATCTTGTTGCTATAGAAACCGGAAAGCAGCATGAACATCTTATTGCACTAATTGATAAAGTTACCCGAAAATACATTGATGACTTTGACGATGACACTGCTCAAGAAAATGAGATGATGGTATCATCTGCAGACTATGTAAAAGTAAGTATCATAGGAACATACCACTCGGTTTTGGGAAACTCACATGACGTTTTTAAGCGTGGGGTGGATATGTTCCCACAAATTGAGAGTAAATGCTACTGTGTTTCTGGAGTTAACCTTCAGAACTTCATGAACATTCTGAGCAAAGACATAGCAACCCAAAAGCGTTTAAAAATTGGGTCTTTTATGATGGACGCCAATGCCGATGCTATACTTGATGGAAATAAATTTTTCCAACGGCATGCTGCAATATTAGGTAGTACTGGTTCGGGAAAGAGTTGGTGTGTTGCTAACATACTCGAAAAAGCTAGCGAATTAAAGTACACAAATATCATTGTGTTTGACATGCATGGCGAATATACCAAGCTTGCAGAGGGGCCAAATAAAATTGCAGAAAGATTTCGCATAGCAGGTCCGGGAGATTTAGAAAATCCAAAATCAGACGTACTGTTTCTTCCGTATTGGCTCTTAAACAGAGAAGAACTCTTATCAATGGTACTTGATCGAAGTGACTCCAATGCACCCAATCAAGCATCAAGATTTACTTTGCACATAAGGGAATTGAAAGCTGAATCATTAATTCGTGAAAAAAAGCAAGAGACACTAAAAACATTTACTGTAGAGTCTCCAATTCCTTTCTGCATGACAGATCTTCTTGATCGGCTTAAAGATGATGATACACGAAAAGGAGTCAATTCAGCAGGAAAGCAGGTGAAAGGTGACTGGGAAGGAAAGTTAACTCGCTTTATTGCACGACTGGAAAGCAAATTGGAGGATAAAACATATGGTTTTATGTTCCAACCTTCTCCTGAGTCCCAAAATTATGGTTGGCTTAGTGAAATGTTGTGTAAATTACTAGGTTATACGGACGGCTGTGCTGGTATTAAAATTGTAGATTTTTCTGAAGTGCCCTCCGATGTTTTGCCAGTTGTTACTGGTACGCTAGCAAGACTTCTGTACAATGTTCAATTCTGGATGGCACCAGATAAGCGAACCCCATTCACGTTGATCTGTGACGAAGCGCATTTGTATCTCCCCGTTAAAGATGAAGCGGATACTGTTCAAAAGCAGGCACTTTATAATTTTGAACGCATTGCAAAAGAAGGGCGCAAGTATGGAGTATCTATCATTGCCGTCAGTCAGCGACCTGCAGATGTGAGCAAAACAATTCTTAGCCAATGTAACAACTTTATTGTACTAAGGCTAACCAATGAAAAAGACAAGGGTGTTATAAAAAATCTTTTACCGGATTCCTTAAAAAGCACGATTGAGTTTCTGCCTTTGTTAGATGTTGGTGAAGCGCTTGTGGTTGGGGATGCTATATTATTGCCTAGTAAATTGCTGTTGGATAAACCATCTCCAGATCACCAACCTATCAGTGCAACTAAGAACTTTTGGGATGAGTGGGATAGCATCAAGCCTGATAATGATGCAATTATAAATGCGGTGGAGGCATTGCGTAGCCAAAGTAGGTAAAATAGGTAAAATAGGAGCGCCATAAGTTTCAAGCCTATGGCGCTCCTACCTGTTATTCCGTTTCGTCGTCTAGGCCCTCCGCCTTAAGCCACTCCTCAAAAGACTTCCTGGAAATGCGGATCATGTTGCCGATGCGGATCGTCTTGAACGATCCTGAGTTTGCGAGTTTATAAGCCGAAGCGCGGCCGATACCAAGAATGGCTGCGATGTCATTCACGGTGTATGTTCTGCTTTGGGGCGTTCCTTTTTCGTTGGGTGTGTTGGTGCTCATAAGATTATCCTCCCTCTGTGCTAATATGATTTTGAAATGGTCCCTGAAAGCCCTCCGTCACAAGGGGTTCCTGCTAATACCTTGCTAATACGACATTTGAAAAGCCGTTGTAAGGCAGCATATTTCAGGGGAATTTGTGCAAATTGACCTGCC
>CALXAZ010000176.1 GCA_944386395.1 uncultured Clostridia bacterium | reverse complement strand
TACAAAATCCCTCAGCTTTAATATTTACGATGTATGCTACGCCAAAACTCCCAGGGAGCGCCGGGATTATATCGCTTACATAGATGAGCAGTATAACTCCGAACGTTTAACAAATATCCTTTTTAAGGTTACCGAAATGATAGGAGCACATGTCCTTCACGTGTCAAAGCAGGACTATGAACCGCAGGGCGCAAGCGTCACTTTTCTAATTGCGGAAGAGTCAATGACTCCAAAACCTCCGATCCAGCCTGATCTCATCGTTGGGCATCTTGATAAGAGCCATGTAACCGTCCATACCTATCCTGAATACCATCCTGATACATCTCTTGCCACTTTCCGCGTGGATATCGACGTTGCCACATGTGGCGAAATAACTCCGCTTTCAACTCTCGATTTCCTTATTGGAAGCTTTGACTCGGACATCATCACTATGGATTACCGTGTCCGCGGTTTTACCCGGGATATGAGCGGCAAAAAGCTCTTTATGGATCACAAAATGACCTCCATTCAGGATTACATCGACCCTGCTACTCTTGGTCGCTATGATGCAGTTGATATAAACGTATATCAAGCAAACATATATCACACAAAAATGCTTTTAAAAGAGCTCGACTTGCAAAACTATCTTTTTAACGCAGATATATATGAGATTCCTCCTCGAACAAGACTTGAAATCACTAACAATTTGCGCCGGGAAATGATAGAAATATTCTCTGGCAGCAATATCTATTGAGGCATAATATGAACAGAGAGCTTCAAAAACGCGCACCTATCTATGAGGCATTAGAAAAGTTTAAGGCAGCACGGATAGTACCCTTTGACGTACCTGGTCACAAACGCGGCAAAGGTAACCCGGAGCTTACCGAATTTCTTGGCGAAAAGTGTTTGACCGTTGATGTCAACTCTATGAAACCACTCGACAACCTGTGTCATCCAGTTAGTGTTATACGTGAAGCGGAAGAACTCGCCGCCGATGCATTCGGAGCAGCTCATGCCTTTTTGATGGTTGGGGGCACTACCTCCTCCGTTCAGAGCATGGTACTCGCTGCGTGCTCAAGAGGAGATAAAATAATACTTCCCAGAAATGTCCACCGTAGCGTGATAAACGCCATTGTTCTTAACGGCGCCGTCCCTGTCTATGTCTTTCCCGGTACGAATGAAAGGCTTGGCATTGCCCTTGGTATGAGCGTCAGCGATGTTAAAAAGGCAATAGATGAGAATCCAGATGCAAAAGCGGTTCTTGTGAACAATCCAACTTATTATGGCATATGCTCCGATATACGTGCCATAACCAAGCTTGCACATGACCGTGGCATGCTTATGCTTGCCGACGAGGCTCATGGTACCCATTTCTATTTCGACAGAACGTTACCAACTTCTGCTATGGCAGCGGGTGCAGATATGGCTGCTGTTTCGATGCACAAATCAGGTGGTTCACTTACCCAGAGCTCTTTCCTTCTCTCCGGACCCGCAATCAATGCCGATAGGCTACGGCAGATAATAAATCTCACACAAACTACCTCCGGCTCTTACCTGCTTATGTCAAGCCTTGATATAAGCCGCAAAAATCTTGCTTTGAGCGGCGCTTCGATCTTTCGCCAGGTCAGAGAGCTGACTGGTTATGCAAGGCACGAAATCAATCTCATCGGAGATTACTACGCCTATTCAAAGGAGATTATCGATGGTAACGCTGTATTTGATTTTGACGAGACTAAGCTCTCAATAAACACAGCAAGCCTGGGGCTTGCGGGCATCGAGGTTTATGATATCCTCCGCGATGATTATGGTATCCAAACAGAATTTGGAGACCTGTCCAATATCCTCGCCTATGTTTCAGTGGGTGACCGGGATCGGGATATAGAGCGTCTCATATCCGCGTTGTTCGATATCAGGCGCCGGTTTAGGAGGAGCGATACTCCTCCAGCACTAAAGCAGGAGTATATTTCCCCAACCGTCGCTGCAACTCCTCAAGAAGCATTTTATGCCGACTCTCAGCAGGTGCCGCTTGAAAAAACAGTCGGGCAGATTTGCACAGAATTTGTAATGTGTTATCCTCCTGGTATTCCAATCCTTGCTCCCGGCGAACGAATAACCAAAGAAATACTAGAGTATATCCTCTATGCCAAAGAAAAGGGATGTTTTCTCACAGGTCCTGAGGATATGGAAATCAACAGTCTCAACGTAATGAAAGGGGTAAGGAAATGAGCATAAGCTACACAGAAAGGCACTCCCCCGGAGCCAGTTTTTCCATAGAGATAAGCCGCCAGCTCTGCTCTGAACAAAGCCGATTTCAAAAGATAGAAATTTTTGATAGCGATGAATTTGGAAGATTCCTGACATTAGATGGTTACATGATGCTGACAGAGAGGGACGAATTTATCTACCATGAGATGATGGTTCACGTCCCGATGGCCGTCCACCCAAACCCGAAAAATGTGCTGATAATTGGCGGTGGCGACGGAGGATGTGTGCGTGAGCTCTGCCGCTACCCCAATATAGAGAGGATCGACCTTGTTGAGATAGATCAGAGGGTAATCGAGCTTTGTGAGAGCTTTCTTCCCTCTGTTGCATGCTCATTTAACGACCCACGTCTTTTGATCCACTATGAGGATGGACTGAGATATATCCGCAGATTTGAAAACACATATGATATTATCCTTGTCGACTCTACAGACCCGTTTGGTCCGGGTGAGGGACTATTTACCCGCGAGTTTTACGGGAATTGTCACAAGGCGCTAAAAACACACGGTATACTTGTCAATCAGCACGAATCACCATTTTATTCTGAGGATGCGGATGCCTGCCGCAAAGCACACTTTAACATATTTTCTGCTTTTCCCATTTGTAAGGTATATCAAGCCCACATTCCTACGTATCCGTCTGGACATTGGCTCTTTGGCTTCGCCTCGAAGGGGCTTGACCCGCTGGCAGACCTCCACGCAGACGAATGGGAAAAGCTAAAGCTTGACACCAAATACTACAACACCCGCCTTCATCGGGGGGCATTTGCCCTTCCGACATATGTAAACAACCTACTCAAGGAAGCCGAACGCTAGAAAGGATGATAAATATGGCAAAAGCTCTTATAATTGGAGCCGGGGGCGTCGCCTCAGTTGCAATACACAAATGCTGCCAAAACAGTGATGTTTTTAATGAAATATGTATCGCCAGCCGTACGTTGTCAAAATGTGATGCGATAAAATCCAAACTGGAGGGGAAAACCAGCACTAAAATCACAACCGCACAAATAGATGCTGATGACGTTCCCGCTCTCACCGAGCTAATTAAACGTGAAAAACCGAATGTTGTGCTGAATCTTGCCCTTCCCTATCAGGATCTACACATAATGGACGCGTGCCTTGCCGCCGGTGTCGATTATGTGGACACCGCAAACTATGAGCCGGAGGATACGGCAAAATTTGAATACAAGTGGCAATGGGCATATCGTGACCGTTTCAAAAACGCGGGCATAACTGCGCTTCTGGGCAGTGGCTTTGATCCCGGTGTAACAAGCGTTTTTGCCGCCTATGCCCTGAAGCATTATTTTGACGAAATACATGAGATAGATATCCTCGATTGTAACGCGGGTGATCACGGCTACCCCTTTGCTACCAACTTCAACCCTGAGATAAACATCCGCGAGGTCTCCGCAAAAGGCAGCTACTGGGAAAATGGTCACTGGATCGAAACAGAGCCGATGGAAATCAAGAGGGTATACAATTTTCCGGAGATCGGCGAAAAGGACATGTACCTCCTTCATCACGAGGAAATCGAAAGCCTGGCGCTTAATATTCCCGGTATAAAACGCATACGCTTTTTCATGACATTTGGACAGAGCTATCTCACTCATTTGAAATGCCTTGAAAACGTCGGCATGACATCAATAGAACCGATAGATTTTGAGGGACACAAGATAGTTCCGCTCCAGTTTCTCAAGGCTGTACTTCCCGATCCTGCCTCTCTCGGTCCACGCACAGTTGGAAAGACAAATATTGGTTGCATATTTAAGGGTATCAAAGATGGAAAAGAACGCACCTATTACGTATACAATGTCTGTGACCACCAGGAATGTTACCGCGAGGTTGGCAGCCAGGCCGTCAGCTATACCACCGGAGTTCCCGCAATGATCGGCGCAATGATGCTTGTAACTGGTACATGGAAAGGTCCGGGGGTATTTAATATCGAGGAATTCGATCCTGATCCATTTATGGACGCTCTAAACAAGTGGGGTCTCCCATGGAAAGAAAGCTTCAACCCGGAGCTAGTTGACTGATGGACATATTGACCACATGCGAAAACATTCCTACACCGTGCTATGTAGTAGATGAGGCAATCATACTCAAAAACCTGCAAACACTAAAAAATGTATCGGATCGCACAGGTTGTAAAATATTGCTTGCACAAAAAGCGTTTTCTTTTTTTCCACTCTATCCCAAGATTTCCAAATACCTTTTCGGAACCACTGCCAGTGGGCTGTTTGAAGCCAAGCTTGGTCATGATTTCTTTGGAGGGGAAACGCACATTTTTTCTCCGGCATATAAAGAAGAAGATTTTGCCGAAATATCTTCTCTTTGCAATCACATTGTTTTCAACTCATTTTCACAGCTTAAAAAATTTCGCCATCAGGCAATAAGCGCCGGCTGTTCAATAGGGCTGCGAGTAAATCCCAGACACTCAACTCAGAAGCATGCAATATATGATCCATGCTCCCCCGGCAGCCGCCTTGGCGTGCCAGCAGAATATTTTGAGCACGATAGCCTAAACGGCGTGAGCGGACTGCATTTTCATACGCTATGTGAGCAGGGAGCTGACGCACTTTCCGAGACCCTTATGACCATAGAAGAGCAATTTGGTAAATATCTTTATGATATGGAATGGATAAATTTCGGCGGTGGACACCATATAACAAAGGATGGATATGACATCGATCTGCTTTGCTCAGAGATAATACGAGTACGCGATAAATATAATATCCAGGTATATCTTGAGCCCGGGGAAGCAATAGCTCTGAACTCCGGCTGGCTCATAACCACGGTGCTCGATACTCTTTCATACGACATTGATATAGCAATACTTGATACTTCCGCCGCATGCCATATGCCAGATGTCCTGGAGATGCCGTACCGTCCCCCTCTTGAAGGTTCTGGTTTGGCAGGTGAAAAAAATTTTACCTACCGTCTCGGTGGTCCCACCTGTCTTGCTGGTGACATTATAGGGGACTACTCATTTGATTTTCCACTGAAACCTGGTGACAGGCTTGCTTTTGGCGATATGGCCATCTACTCCATGGTC
>CALXAZ010000175.1 GCA_944386395.1 uncultured Clostridia bacterium | reverse complement strand
ATAAATTTTACACCAAAATCAACATATTGTACAGCAAAAAGGAGCCGGGAAAGGCTCCTTTTTGCTTACTCCGAAAATTTACTTTTCAATCTCTCAAGTAACTCAATAACTTTGAATTTAATAATGTACCCCTCGTCTGCTTCCGTTATCAGGGCGACCTCTTCCCCACTCAGTCCTCCAAGCACTGCCACTTCTTCAAAGCTCTCTGCTGCCGCAAGGCAAAATGGAGGAAAAAGTACACACCACCAGTTTTTCCCTTTACCCTCGCCTATCGTGATAATAAGTGAAGTATACTCCCCAGCAGGGAGCGAAAACCCATCATAGTTTCTGGTATCATATTTCTCCCTACAAAGTTCAGCCTGTACCCTATATTCAAATCCGTTTTCCAAAACAATGTCTTCCGCTACCTTCTCGATCGCGGACAAGCTTTCAAAAATAATATTTTCAGCATCATCACGGTCTTTCACCTCTAGGTTCTCCGCAAAATCAAGTATACCGTCTCTGACTTTCAGCTTCAGTTCCTGATCAATCTCACTGTCAGAGTTGGCTATAACATGTAGCCGAATAAGCTTGTCCGAGAGTTCCGCGCTCTCCGCTGCCGCTGCAATCCCCACAAGCCATGTGAGGCAAAGAGCAAAAATCAATGCTATTTCAAATTTTTTGAGCTTCATATGTCCTCCAGCTTCAATATGCCGGTGTACGTTTTATGTACACTTCAAGATATTTGCCATCTTCTGGCAGATATATCATCGGCACTCAGGAGGAATTTTATTCAGTTTTTCCTAATTTCAAGCAAAAAACTTCATTAAATTGCTTTTTGAGGGCAGAACTCATTTCAGCCGCTACTCCTTCCGACTCAAATATCCCATATACACAGGAACCGCTGCCACTCATAACTGAGCCAAAAGCTCCACCCGCTATCATCTTATATCTTATTTTTCTTATATCCGGACATACCTTTGCAGCCGTTTCCTCCATAACATTATAGAGTCTTAGAGAAACCTCTCTTACAAGTCCCTCTTTAAGCGCTCTCTTCACTCCTTCAGTATCTGGATGCCCCTTTATCTTTTCCTTGTCTATCATTGAAAACAGTAACCCGGTCGATATCGAAACCGGAGGCTTGACAAGGACAATATAACAGGGTGGCAATTCTGCTATCTGCTGTAGCTTCTCCCCTATACCTCCGCAGAGTGCGCACCCACCATACAGACAAAACGGTACATCGGCGCCTATTTCAGCAGCCAGACTGATAAGCTCATCCCTATTAAGGGGTTTTTTAAAATACAGGTTCAACTCACGCAACACTGCCGCAGCATCCGCACTTCCCCCTCCAAGCCCCGCTCCAACGGGTATATTTTTTTCGATACGGATATCTATCGCCCGTGTCACCCCTATACGCTCCATAAATTTTTTTGCTGCTATTATGGCTATATTTTTTTCAGTCTTTATAAAACTGAGATTGGTCCCTCCAGTAAATTTATCTCCATCTGATATGTTTATCTCTATCCTGTCAAAAAGAGGAATCTCATGCATTATTGTCTCGAGCTCATGGTATCCATCAGATCGTCTTCCAAGTATGTCGAGCGTAAGGTTTATCTTTGCATTAGCTCTTGTTATTATCCTTTCCATTTTCTGTCCCTTCCTCGAAACTATGCCCAAGCCTCTTCTTTTTCACAAGCTCGATTGCCTGCACTGGACATACCTCATGGCAACAATAGCAGCGTATACACCCGGAATAGTCTGGCGTTGCTCTCTTGTTTTCTATGGATATTATCTGCCGCGGGCATATCTCCATACATTTTCCGCAGCCGATACATTTATCCATCACCTTCGGCCACGGAGATATCGCTTCCTTAATCCTTTTCTCAATGCTTTTTGGCATCAAGTGATGTATTAGAAATGATACTGCCGTGGGCGACCGTCCCGCTTGAATAGCCGGTTCAAAGCGGGTAACAAATTCCTTTAAGCTGTCCCCAAGAAGCTCTGCCTCTTCAAGCTCCGGCACAAGCTTACGGCTTTTGGCGCACTCAAGCACAGGGACAAGACTTGATGGAAGGGATATTACTTTGCACATTACCAGATCTAGCAGATACGGGTTTATTGCTCCGCCGATAACTCCAACTTTTTTGGACCTCCCTGCCGACGGTCCGGGACCCTCCATACCATATACTCCGTCAACAACGGAAAACCCAGGCTTTATCAGCTCGCATAAATCTACAAGCATACCGTTAAAATCAGTCTTGTTATAAAATTTTGAGTGCATCGCCGCCTTATCAAGACCGGGAACACATCCAAACAGGTTTTTTACTGCTCCCGTGTAGTACGCAAGTCCATGAGTCTTGAGCTTTGCCACGGATATTATAAAGTCAGCTTCGAGCACAGGCGTAATTATGTTAAATTCTTTTGCCTTTTCCCCATCACAGCCTATCCTCCTGTGACCTGTGCTAAAGTTCAGCTTTGCACCAGTATCCTCTGCCACACGCCGCATACCGCTAATTGAGTAGACCTTTTCAAGCGAAGCTGCATTATATATCCCGGCAGGACTGTCGGCTATCGTCACCTCCGCTCCGGCAGCTATGAACTCTGAGGCAAGCGCAGAAATTACAGACGGATGCGTCGTAACTGCCCTGTCAGGC
>CALXAZ010000174.1 GCA_944386395.1 uncultured Clostridia bacterium | reverse complement strand
GCGTGAAAGATTTTCGCTTGACCCAGACAAATTTACAATCCTTTGCATGAGCGGCAGCATGGGATATGGCAATATGGTCCAGTCTATGCTGCGCCTGGACAATATGGAGGAGGACTTCCAGCTCCTCTGCATATGCGGAAGAAACGAAAAGACCTTTGAAAAGCTTTCCTCTATGACCTTTAAGAAAGATGTCCGCATATTCGGATTTGTAGACGATGGGGATGTGATGATGGATGCTGCCGACTGCCTTATCACAAAGCCGGGCGGACTGTCAACCACAGAGAGCATGACAAAAGGGCTTCCCATGATCCTTGTAAACCCAATACCCGGTCAGGAGGAACGGAACAGCGAATTTTTCGTAAATAGCGGCGCGGCTATCCGCGTCACAAAGCACTACCCAGTGGATGAGGCCGTATATATGCTGTATCACTTTCCTGAAAGACTTGATTCGATAAAACGTGCAATGGCTGACATACTTCCCAAAAATGCTACTGCTGCTATAACCGATCTCATCCTGGGGCTTGAAAAGCAATGATGCGCCCTCCCGAAAGCGTCATTCCCCTGCTGCGCCGGCTCGAGCTTCACGGGTTTCAGGCGGTGGTGGCAGGAGGCTTTGTCAGAGACAGCCTCCTCGGGCTGCCTCCGGGCGACCTTGATGTGGCAACCTCAGCTCTCCCCCAGGAGGTGGAACATATATTTGGCAGCAATGCCGTAAGCATATCCTCCAGCAGAAAACATGGAACCATTATCGTTACAGGCTTTGGTCCACCCGTCGAGGTGACAACCTTCCGCCGCGAGAGCGGGTACTCGGACCACCGCCGCCCGGACAGGGTTGATTTTGTCCGGGACATACGCGAGGACTGCTCGCGGCGCGATTTCACCATAAACGCGATGATGCTCGACGCAGATGGGAGGCTGTATGACTTCTTCGGCGGCAGGGCTGACCTTGATAAGCGCTTAATACGCGCTGTCGGAGAGCCTGAACGCCGCTTCTCCGAGGACGCCCTTCGTATGCTACGTGCGCTCCGTTTTGCCGCAAGGCTCGGGTTTTCCATAGAGCCAGACACACTCTCTGCCCTTTGGAAATGTGCCCCGCTCTGCCGCTTTCTCGCAGCGGAGAGAGTTTTCCATGAGCTCTCCGGCATACTTCTCTCCCCCCGTCCGCAGTATGCAGTCAGGGCAGGACAATACGGGCTGCTGGATCACTTCCTCTCTCATCGCCCAAAAACAGTATTTTCCCGTCTTGATGCCCTCCCGGCAGAGCTCCCTGTCCGGTTTGCTGCTTTTTGCTCCCTGCTAAAGGCGGAGGGCTGCATTACCTGCTGCGAAAGCTTTGTGCGCCGGCTCCGCGCCTCCTCGGAGCTTATAAAGCTCTGCTCTTGTCTTGACCGCTTTCTCTCTTCAGATCCTCCAGCATCGCGCTCAGACATCAAAAGGCTGATGTGTCTTGTGGGAATACCTTTTGCTCGCGGGCTTGCCGCCGCTTGGTTTTCCATAGGCAAAGGCAATCTTCTCCCACAAATTGACAACATATTATCCTCTGGGGAGTGCTTTTCTGCGGATACGCTCGCGCTCGGCGGACGGGACCTGCTGGCGCTTGGGCTTTCAGGGCGCGACGTGGGGCGCGCAATCGGTCTTCTGCTAGCGCATGTGTCCCAACACCCTGAAGATAACACCCGGGAAAGGCTTATTGCGCTACTGGATACACTTACTAGCGCCCAGGAAGAGCTTTGAAAGAAAATGTTTTCAATTTAGTAACAATTTTTTTGTTTATTTTGTACTGTACCCGTGATACAATATCTGTATTGGATATTTCCGGCACTCCTCCGGGAGCTGCTCGGTTATCAGCTTCGAGAGGGAGTTTTTGAATTGAACTGGTTTAGGAACTTTATGTATGGGCGATACGGCATGGATCAGCTTTCGCTTGCGATGGTAGTACTGGCAATGATATTTTCTCTTATTCGCTCGATATTTGGCGTGCCGCTTATATGGATACTTTCGTGGGTACTACTCATTCTCGTATACTTTCGTGTCTTTTCCCGGAATTTTTCCAAAAGATACGCAGAAAATCAGAAGTTTCTCCGCATATTCTCTCCCATCTCCGCGGGGATAAAACAGGGGTGGCGCCGCTTTAGGGACCGCAAGACATACAAATATTTTAAGTGCCCAGGCTGTGGCGCACACCTGCGCGTACCCAAAAACAAGGGTAAGCTTCTCGTTACCTGCCCAAAGTGCGGAGCAAAAACAGAAATTAAATCCTGAGCCTTGAAAACAAAAATGCCCTCTTCAGAGGGCATTTTTCTTATGCAAAAGTATATCATATGACCATTCACCTCCCACGGAGGCGCGGCCCTGATATCCCAGCGCCAGGACCGACACGACCCACATGCACAAAACCTTGCACCACCTTCTTTGTACGCACCCATGGTGCGCTCCGCTGGCATGACGTTTTGTTCCTTTATCAGAAGAGGGACCCCCGCACTTTTTTGCACAAAAATTGCCCTTAACCTCTCCTTTTCGGTAACCCGTTTTGTCTGCGCTGAATAGTATAACACAGAGCGGAGACTTCCTACAGGACACCATTGGTCTCCGGCGGATACACATGCAGACCGATATATTTATCGAAAAGGAAAGGCATGGTTACAGATATGAAAAAAATGAATTTTGTACTTATAGGCGGGGATTTGAGGCAGGTATATCTTACCCGCCTGCTGGCAGAGGACGGGCACACTGCTGCTATCTTCGGAGCCGAAAAGGCTGAAACTGACGGAGTGCAGCTCCTAAGCGACCTGTCCGCGCTCGAAAATGCGGACTGCGTGCTGCTGCCCCTTCCCCTGTTTGGCAACGGCGAACTCAACATGCCGCTATCCGAAAAAAAGGTGACGATGAGCGACATATTGCGCCGCATAAAGCCCTCTGTCCCAATACTCGGCGGAAAGATACCCAGCTCTACTGCGGACATGGCAAAGCTTCACGGCTTTACCCTTATCGATTATCTCGAAAGGGAGGAGCTTGCCGTTGCAAACGCCGTCCCAACCGCAGAGGGCGCATGCGCCCTTGCAATGGAGGAGCTACCGATAACTCTGAGCGATGCGAAGACTCTCGTTGTGGGCTTTGGACGCTGCGGTGAAATACTTGCGCACAGACTCGCCGCCCTCGGCTGCGACGTTACCGTGTCCGCACGGAAATATTCTGACTTTGCGTGGATTGAGGCGTACGGATACAAACACATTCCAACCTCGGATATCGCCTCATACGGCGGCAGCTTCGATGTGGTGTTCAACACCGTACCTGCCCTCGTCCTCGATGAAACTGCCCTCAGGTCGCTTAGGCGCGACTGTCTCGTTATCGACCTTGCCTCAAAGCCGGGCGGCGTGGACTTTGACACAGCCGCAAAGCTTGGAGTGTGCGTAATATGGGCGTTGTCGCTGCCTGGAAAGCTCTCGCCGCTCTCCTCCGGACGCATCATCCGCGACACAGTATACAATATACTTGATGAGATCGGATGACAGCCCGGGGACATCACTCAAACGAAAGGCAGGGACTTAGATATGGAAAAGATCCGCCTCGGTTTTGCCATGTGCGGCTCCTTTTGCACCTTTGCAGAGGTCATACCGCAGATGGAGATTTTAAAAACCCTTGGCTATGATATAACTCCAATAATGTCCGGCGCCGCCTACTTCACCGATTCCCGCTTTGGCCCGGCGGAAGGCTTTAGGCGTGAGGTGGAGCAGATATGCGGCAAAGAGATAATACACACCATTCCCGCAAGCGAGCCGATAGGTCCAAAGGGGCTTCTCGACCTGCTGGTTATCGCCCCGTGTACCGGCAATACCCTTTCAAAGCTTGCAAACGGCATTACCGATACCCCGGTAACTATGGCTGCCAAGGCTCATTTGCGAAACGACCGCCCTGTTCTGCTTGCCATCGCGTCCAACGATGCCCTGGCTGCCGGAGCTGTCAGCATTGCCCAGCTCCTCAACCGGAAAAATATCTTTTTCGTCCCATTCGGACAGGATGATCCTATGAAAAAATGCACCTCCTGCATAGCGGATTTTTCCCTCCTGCCCGTCTCGGTGGAAAAAGCTCTCGAAAAAAAGCAGATTCAGCCGCTCCTCATCTAAAGTTTTTATCGCTGGATTTGTACGCACATTGCGTACAAATCCAGCTTTTTTGTCCTGTTATTGAAAACAGCAAAAATTTTTTAAAAAAATTTTTGCTAGCTTAAAAATAATTACTGGAAATTTGTGGTGTTACTTTTTTGTAACTTTTTTGTAACTCGATTTTCCTTTTATTTGCGCGATAACTTATTTGTAACCAACTAAAAAGTTGCATTTTTAAAATATTCCATTTTTATCCTTTTTGTTGACATAAGATTTTTATCGACCTTTATTTGCCTTTTAGTGGCTGAGTTTGCTTGACTTTTGAATTTTCTGAGGGTATAATCTGTTTCGTCGCCCAGAAATCCCAAAAGCAATTTTGCAAAAAAGTTACATCCGATATTTTGTCCCTGCGGAGGCTTTTTCAAAAGCTGTAACTTTTTTCTGCAAAAACGTTTGAAACGTCCCCCTGCGCGTCAATAATCAAAGCAGGTAAGGACACAGGGAACATGGAGGTAAACATGAAGCCAAGCAAAAAAAGCCGCCTGCCGCTACGCCTTACGGCGTCACTTATGGCAGCGCTACTTATGATGACAGTTCTCTTCCCGACAGCGGCCTTCGCTACAGTGGGAAGCAGGGAAACATCACTCAGCCAGATGATGTATGCCGAGTACGGCTCCGAAGTCTGCGCCACAGTTTATGCCGATGGGTATGTCCGCCGCATTGCTGCGGATGCGACAACTGTGGGTGAGCTTCTTGAAGCGGGAGGCATACAGATAGGCGCTCAGGACATTACCGAACCGGCTCTGTCCGCTCCGGTGAGCAATAACATGGCAATAACCGTGACACGGGTTACAACATCCACCGTCACTTCTACAGAAGTGATCCCCTACTCACAGATACGCCGCCCAAGCGAGTATATCACAAAGGGGACCGAGCAGCTCGAAAGGGCAGGGGTCAACGGAAGCAAACTTGTGACCTACGAGATAATCTATAAGGATGGCGTAGAATCCTCCCGAAGGGTTATCTCTGAAGATGTTGTATCCGAGCCCGTCGATGAGATCGTGGTATATGGCTGCGGCGGCACCGTGACAACGCCCTCTGGCGAGCAGCTCAGCTTTGTGCGCAAAATTGACGGTGAGGCGACTGCCTATACCTGCGAGGGTCAGAGCTGGAACACGACATTTACCGGCACAACCGCGAGAGTGGGCGCTATCGCGGTCGATCCTAAATATATCCCGCTGGGCACAGTAGTATATATCTCCTCTCCGGATGGAGAGTCTTGGGTATATGGCACCGCACGCGCGGAGGACACCGGCGGCGCGATTAAGGGACACATTATCGATTTGTATATGAACACCTACCGCGAATGCATCAACTTTGGCAGGAGAAGCTGCTCGATATACATTCTCGAGACAAACTGAACATCCAAAAGGAGCGGGCAGCCGCTCCTTTTTACATCCCTTTCCATGCCGCAGCAAAAATATCCTACAAGAGCAGATATAAAAAAATCGTAAATAGTAGTATATTCCAACTATATTTTTAAATTTTTGTGAAAAGTTTGACAAGTAGCTTGATTTGTGATAATATTTAGATAATGGGTAACTAGGCGGGCTTTTTCGCCGGCTTCGGAGGTATCGATGGATCTCTGCAATTTGTCCGTGATTCGGGACATTCTCAGCCGATATGGCTTTAACTTTAAAAAATCGCTCGGGCAGAATTTTCTCATCGAAAGCTGGGTGCCAGAGCGCACCGCCGAAGGCTCGCTTGCCGACAGGGGCTGCGGGGTTATCGAGATAGGTCCCGGCATCGGCACCCTGACGCACTCCCTCTGCCAGAGAGCGGCTAAGGTGGTATCGATAGAGCTCGACTCACGGCTTATGCCGGTACTGGATGAGACGCTTCACGATTTCGACAATGTCAAGGTGATAAACGGCGACGCGCTCAAGCTCGACCTTGCCTCAATAGTTGACAGCGAATTTTCCGGGCTTACCGCTGTAGCCTGTGCAAACCTACCCTACTATGTCACAACGCCAGTGCTCGAGCGCCTATTTGAATGCCGCCGCTTTAAATACATCACCGTCATGGTGCAGCGGGAGGTGGCTCATAGAATATGCGCAAAGGCAGGGAGCCGCCAGTATGGCGCGTTTACTGTCTACGCAAACTACTACTCTGAGCCGGAAATTCTCTTTGATGTGCCCTCCGGCTGCTTTATACCCCGCCCAAAGGTGGACTCAGCCGTTGTCCGATTCAACATGCGCCAAGCTCCACCCGGTGGTATAACCGACAGTGCTATCTTTTTTCGCGTCGTCCGCGCCGCCTTTTCCCAAAGGCGAAAGACCCTGCTGAACTGTCTTTGGCAGACATTCGGCAAGCAGCTTGATAGGGACACGCTTTCCGAGATTATCCGCTCCTGCGGCTTTGCCCCCGAAGTGAGGGGAGAGCGGCTCAGTCTCTGCGATTTTGCCAAATTATCTTGCGCGATATCTGAAAAGCTTAGATAGCTTGATGAATAATATTTTGTTGAAAAGCTTGCAAATGCAGGATTTTTCTTATAAAATCAAAACCAGTTACTATGAGAAACTATTTTTGGGAAGGAGAACACACAATGGCACTTACAACAAACAAAGCCATCCTAGAGTGGGTTGATTCTCAGGTCAAAATGCTCCAGCCGGACGAAGTCGTATGGATCGACGGTTCTGAAGAGCAGCTCAACGCACTCCGCAAGGAGGCTGTCTCCACAGGCGAGATGATAGAACTTAATCAGGAGAAGCTCCCGGGCTGCTATCTCCACCGCACAGCAACAAACGATGTTGCCCGCGTTGAAGATCGCACCTTTATATGCACCCCCACACGCAAAGAAGCCGGTCCCACAAACAACTGGATGGACCCCGAAGAAATGTATGCAAAGCTCAACGCCCTCTATGATGGCGCTATGAAGGGTCGCACGATGTACGTCATCCCCTATTCGATGAGCGTTGTTGGTTCTCCGTTTGCAAAGGTCGGCATCGAAGTTACCGACTCAATCTATGTCGTTCTCAACATGGTTATTATGACCCGTGTAGGTAAAAACGTCCTCGACGTTCACGGCGACAACCCTGAATTTATCAAGGGTACTCACGCTAAGAAGGATGTAAATCCTGAAGAGCGTTATATCGTTCAGTTCCCGCAGGACAATGCTATCTGCTCGGTCAACTCTGCATACGGCGGAAATGTTCTCCTCGGCAAGAAGTGCTTTGCTCTGCGTATTGCTTCCTACCTCGGACGCAACGAAGGCTGGATGGCAGAGCACATGCTTATCCTCGGTATCGAAAACCCGCAGGGCGAGATCCGCTATGTCACAGCTGCCTTCCCGTCTGCCTGCGGCAAGACAAACCTCGCTATGCTCATTCCGCCCGAGGGATACCGCAAGGCCGGCTACAAAGCATGGTGCGTGGGCGATGACATTGCATGGCTCCGCGTGGGCGATGACGGTCGTCTGTGGGCTGTCAACCCCGAAAACGGATTCTTCGGCGTGGCTCCCGGCACAAACGAGCAGTCTAACCCCAACGCTCTTGCCTCCACAAGGAAGAACACCATCTTTACAAACGTCTGCCACAATCTCGACGATAACACCGTTTGGTGGGAAAAGCTCGACAAAAACCCGCCGACAAACGCTATCGACTGGACAGGCAAGCCCTGGAACGGCAGCGTAGACAAGACAAACGGCGCTCATCCGAACAGCCGCTTCACTGCCCCAGCCATCAACTGCCCCTGCATCTCCAGCGAGTTTAATAATCCCCAGGGCGTTCCGATTTCCGCTATAATCTTCGGCGGCCGCCGCGCAAAGACCGCTCCGCTGGTATATCAGTCCTTCGACTGGAACCACGGCGTATTCGTTGGCTCGATCATGGCTTCCGAAACAACGGCTGCTGCTGCCGGCGCTGTTGGCGTTGTCCGCCGCGACCCGATGGCTATGCTTCCGTTCTGCGGATACAACATGGGCGATTATTTCGGACACTGGATCGAAATGGGCAAGAAGATCCCGCATCAGCCCAAGATATTTAACGTCAACTGGTTCCGTACCGACGACGAGGGCAACTTCATTTGGCCGGGATTCGGCGACAACATGCGTGTTCTCGAGTGGATCCTGAAGCGTGCATTTGACGAAATCGACGCTGTTGAGACCGAGATCGGCTATATGCCGAGACCTGAGGACATCAACATCGAGGGTCTTGATGATGTTACACTTGACACGATGAAAGAGCTCCTCTCAGTTGATAAGGAATACTGGAAGGAAGACGTGGAAAACATCAAAGAGTTCTATGCAAAGTTTGACGAGTTCGACACACTTCCGCAGGAGCTCAAGGATCAGCTCGCTGCTCTCGAGAAGAGACTCGGCTAATTTCAATATACTTTATCGCCTCCGCGCAGAAATCTGTGCGGAGGTTTTTATTTGTTAAAGATATACAAAACACTATTTTTATTTTTATCTACTGTGCTATTTTTATAAATATATTAAATTTTTTATTGATTTATTGTGTATTTTGTTGTATACTGAAGACAGAACAGCGAAGGGAGATGATTCCAATGGTGCATTTAGATGAAGCACATACTTTGTTCACTTTATACACCAAACTGAGAAAGGATTAAAAATGAAAAAACAATATCAATTATTTTGTTAATAGTAATGATAACCTCAGTATTAGTAACTGCAGCTTCCGCAGAATATATATCAGATAAAAGTACAAGCATATTCTCTCAAAAAGATAATATAATCCGAGAATATCAAGAAGCAATTCTTAGTAACCACACAAGTTTTACTGCCTCGGAATTTTCTACTAATTTAACAGTTTCCCAAATACAAGAAACGGCTGTATCAGCGTTAAACGAAGCAGGATATGAAGCGTATAATATAAATCCTCAAACTTTTGATGACGTTGAATCACTTCTCAACACAAATCTTGAAGAAGCCGGACTGTGTCCGGAGTATTCATATATAATTCTTATTGAAGGTGAGGAAGCTGCTTCAACAGTTTTACCGCGCTCATCAGTTAGCTCATCCTTTACGCATAATTATGATGGTACCACATACACATTGAGATGGATGACAATATACGCAAGCGACGACCCCAATATGAATCAAAGTTCTTCAGTAGATGTTTTAGATACATATTCTTCCTCTATAATTCAAAATCTAATAGACACATTTATCAGCGTTAGTGGCGCCGCACTGCATCCTGTAATAGAAGTTGTAGACACTGTAGCTGGGATATTTGGACTAAGCCTGACAGATTTAGTGAGAATCAGAGAGGTTTCATTAACATATCATGCAGCAACACTTTGGACAAGAAGATATACGCAGGTTTGGAGTGACTATGATAATGAATGGTTAAATGGATGTTGTGTTGAAGAGGTCGAGACACAATCACAGATGGATGGCTGGTTCTACGATGAAGAAAATAATACAAATACGCGGAAATATTCCGATATTGAATTTGTCGATCTATATTCCGACCGCTTTGATGATATGGACTGGAGGAAAGATTATGCTGTAAGAGGATATCTGTATTCCAGAACGTACTTTGATGTCGTCGGTGATGTAGAATACTACTACGATGATGAAGTAATTATAACCCATGAAAGTCTTCACTAGAAACATCAAAAAAATTGCCCTCTGTCTCTGTCTGACTCTGGGGCTGCTGTTTGTAGGACTAATA
>CALXAZ010000173.1 GCA_944386395.1 uncultured Clostridia bacterium | reverse complement strand
TCTGTGCAAATCCTGACTGCTCAAACTTCCTGCCTGAGGACAAACGTGGGTATCGCAGAAAGACAACAAATACCGAAGAAAATGCCGGCGCAGAGAATTCAAAGGCATCAGCCGAAAGTGGAAATGTCTCTTCGGTAGAGAAAAAAGCGGTGAAGCAATCAGAAAAAAGAGCTGCAAATAAAAAAGAGACATCGAAAAAGGTAGAAAAAATTCCCGCAAAAAAGACAACAAGGAAGAAGAAATCAGATGCGGAAAGTTAAGGTTATAGGGGCGGGTCTTGCTGGCAGTGAAGCTGCATGGCAGCTTGCCAACAGAGATATACAGGTAGAGCTTTATGAGATGAAACCCAAAAAGATGACCCCGGCTCACCACAGCGAGAGCTTTGGGGAGCTTGTCTGTTCAAATTCACTGAGAGGTGCAGGGTTGGAGACGGCTCCTGGACTGTTGAAGGAAGAGCTGAGGCGATTTGGCTCTCTGATAATGTTTGCCGCAGACAAGCACAGAGTCGAAGCGGGAGGAGCTCTTGCGGTGGACAGAGAAAAATTCTCCTTAGAGATAACTGAAAAGCTGCAAAGCCACCCTAATATAGCCATTATTGAGGGGGAAGTGGAGCGGATACCAGAAGGTCCGGTCATAATAGCTACAGGACCTCTTACGGCAGATAAGCTTGCGGCAGATATATTGAGGTTTTTTGGAGAAGATGCATCGCTCAGCTTTTATGATGCCGCAGCTCCGATAGTTGAGGCTGACTCAGTAGATATGGAGAGCGCTTTTTTTGCTTCCCGTTATGGAAAGGGGAGTGCGGATTATATAAATTGCCCCATGACAGAGGAGGAGTATGCTGTGTTCCAAGGCGAGCTTGTGACAGCTAAGGAAGCCGAGGTTCATGGATTTGAGGATAGCCGGATATTTGAAGGCTGTATGCCTGTTGAAGTGATGGCAAGGAGAGGGAGAGATACCCTTCGTTATGGTCCACTAAAGCCGGTGGGGCTTACAGATCCACACACAGGGAAAATGCCGTATGCGGTGGTTCAGCTTAGAAAGGATAACCGCGAGGGAACGCTCTATAATCTTGTAGGATTTCAGACACATCTTACATTTGGGGAGCAAAAAAGGGTGTTTTCGATGATACCTGCTCTTAAAAATGCAAAATTTGTAAGATATGGTGTAATGCATCGGAATACATATATTGATTCGCCAAGGTTGCTGGATAAATTTTACTGCGTGCGTAGGGCTCCTGAGGTGATGTTTGCCGGACAGATGACTGGGGTGGAAGGATATATAGAGTCAACTGCCTCAGGGCTGTACGCAGGCATCAACCTTGCAAGGAGAATAAATAGAGAACCGCCAATAGAGCTTGGTGCGGATACGGCGATAGGTGCATTGTCGTTATATATAAGCGGAGGCTCGGAAGGAAACTTCCAGCCAATGAACATAAACTTTGGAATTATGACCCCTCTAGGGGGGAAAAAGCTGAAAAAGAGGGAGAAGAACAGAGCGATAAGCGAACGTTCGCTTAAAGTGATAGAAGAAAAACTTGCGGATCTAGATGGTCCACGGGTATAAAGGGGTGCGGGCATGAAGATAATTGTTGACGGAATGGGAGGAGACAATGCTCCGGGAGAGATAGTTCAGGGAGCAATAATGGCAGCGGAAGAGTTTGGAATAGATGTCTGTCTTGTTGGACGGGGAGATGAGCTGTTGGAGGCTGTTAGTGCGGCTGGATATGATAATCTGCCAAAGGGAGTTGAGATATCACACGCATCCGAGGTGGTGGACATGCACGATGATCCTGCTCTTGTGATGAGGGAAAAGAAGGATTCATCGCTTGCAGTCGGGCTAAAGCTACTTGCCGACGGATATGGAGATGCCTTTGTATCTGCGGGAAGCACAGGGGCGATACTTGCGGGGGCGACGCTAATAGTTAAACGGATACGCGGGATACGTCGTGCTGCGCTTGCACCATTGGTGCCAACCAAAAAGGGAAAGGCACTGCTTATCGACTGTGGGGCGAATGTGGAGTGTACTCCAGAGTATCTTTTGCAGTTCGGATATATGGGTGCATACTACGCGGAAAAGGTGATAGGTATGCCTCTGCCTCGCGTGGGTCTACTTAATATCGGAACAGAAGAGACCAAGGGGGCGCCGCTTCAGAGGGAGACATGGAAGCTTCTTGATGAGGCAAATAGAAATGGCAGAATAGATTTTGTTGGAAATGTTGAAAGCCGTGACATAATGTTTGGGGCATGTGATGTAATAGTGGCGGATGGGTATTCTGGCAACATTCTTTTAAAAACAATCGAAGGGATGGGATTATTTTTTTTCGATGTCCTTAAAAATCTGTTTACTGCTAGCACAAAGTCAAAGCTTGCGGCGCTTATGGTAAAGGACGGTATCAGGGACATAAAAAAACTTATGGATTATAATGAGACTGGAGGAGCGCCGATGCTCGGAATATCCAAGCCTGTGATAAAGGCTCATGGATCAGCAAAAGCATATACAATGCGCTCAGCAATATTACAGGCTAAAAAATATGTCGAATCTGGTATAATAGAAAGCATAAAGGAAAATATCGATACAATGAAGGTTGAGTGACCGAAAAAATTTTCGCTCATTGAAAAAAACTATTGACAACACGGCACAATGTGAATATTATCTTACTGGGAAAAGTATATTATTGACAAAGTAGTGTTAATAAGTTTTGGGAGGTGAACGGTATGATTTTTGAAAAGGTCGTAAAGCTCCTTGCTGAGCAGTTTGGGGTGGATGAGGACTCAATCACGATGAAAACTGAGTTTGAGGCGGATCTGGGGGCGGATTCGCTCGATATCGTTGAACTCACTATGATGATAGAAGAGGAATTTGATTTCGGAGAAATCGAAGACGAAGAGCTGGAAAAACTCAGCACCGTAGGCGATCTTGTAGAGCTTATTTCTGCAAGAAGCCGGGAATAGTTATTTAAAGGGCGTCCCGTTAAGGGGCGCCCTTTAACGATTTGGATTCAAGAGCTTCTGACAGTGCCCGGCTCCGGG
>CALXAZ010000172.1 GCA_944386395.1 uncultured Clostridia bacterium | reverse complement strand
ACCGGGTAACATCATAAAAATCCCCAAATTCATTCTTTCAAGCTAAAAATAACACCAATTAAACCCCATGTCAACAGCGCAACAAAAGGAGGGCTAAAAATCCCTCCTTTAAATTTACACCAAATTTACACCGTAACAGTCCCGTGTCCTTTGCCCCATAAAGCAGCTTCAGCCGCCACCTTTCTCTCCGGCATTTCCCTGACGCTCCATCTGCCTGAGCTTTATCGCCATTGCCCAGTAAAAAGCCGCGTTCATAAGCCATGCCAGCGCATATCCCTCATCGTTTATCCCGATAAGCAGGTTGAACAGCTTCCCCGCCGCAGCGTCGGGAAGGAACCAGTGCACCACCCAGGTGTACATCATCAGATTATACATGACCGCCTGCACCACAAACAGGGCAGTGAGCGCCCACGTCCAGAAAAGAACCGCTTTCCTGCACATGCTGTCCTCTCCAAAGCGGCTCAAATTTACCGCCGCAGTGCCGGCAAGCAGCGCCCCCAACAGGCAGATGACAATCATCACAACATACTGTATCTGATAGAAATATGCTATTTTCAGGCGTTCTTCCCACGAAAAGTTAACGATATCCGCAATTATCGGGAAAAGCCCGGCGGTTATCACAGGCAACCCGGCAACAAGCAGAAAATATGTTCTCTTACTCATACACGCCCCTCCTCGTAAAGCTTTATCTATGTATAAGTATAATATAAATTACATTTGTTGTCAACCGCTTTTTGGAAATTATACAAAAAAGCTCCGGAATCCGGAGCTTTTTTGTAGCAATTATCAACAGCTTAACTTACACAGCGCCTAGCCCACCGATGGGACCCGGGAGCGCACTACCTGTTTTTCAGGCAGAGCGTTATCATTTCGCCCGGTCTGCTGCAAGCCAACCTGCACACTCTACCTGTTTTTCACGTTGAACGTGATATCCTTGAGGTCGGAATCGAGCACCTGGTCGCTCTTGCGCTGCGCCTCGATAATCTCAATAGAGTGCATTATCGTGGTATGGTGCCTCCCAAACGCCGCGCCCAGGTCGGGAAGCGACAGCTTTGTCAGGTTCCTTGCAAGATACGCCGCAACATGCCTTGCCTGCGCCGTCTGCTTTCCCCTTGATGACGAAACTATCGTCCCAGGCTCGAGCGAATAGTATTTCTCGGTCTCTTCTATTATTATATCCGGCGTCGGGTTCATCCCCGGGCTCTCCACAAAGATGTCCTTTATCGCCTTCGCCACAGTGTCAACATCCACCGGCTCTCCCAGCAGCCTGTTAAACGCCTGTATCTTCTTTACCACACCCTCTATCTGCCGGACGTTTGCCGTGATATTCTCCGCCATGAACATCACCGCCGCATCGCTTATATCAAGCCCCACCGAGCTTGCCTTGTTGCGGATTATCGCCACCCTCGTCTCAAGGTCGGGCGGCTGGATGTCCGCAATCAGCCCCCACTCGAACCTCGAGCGCAGCCTGTCCTCAAGCCGCACCATCTCCTTTGGCGGGCGGTCGGAGGTCAGGACTATCTGCTTGCCCGCCTCGTAAAGGGTGTTGAACGTGTGAAAAAACTCCTCCTGTGTGGAGTCCTTCCCGGCAATAAACTGTATATCGTCCACAAGAAAGAGATCCGCACCCCGGTATTTTTCGCGGAACTCCATGTTTTTGCCCGCACGGATCGCTGCTATCAGCTCGTTTGTAAATTCGTCCCCTTTTATGTAAACTATCTTTGCCGCAGGGCGCTTCTGCCTGAGAGCGTGAGCGATGGCATAGAGCAGGTGCGTCTTTCCGAGACCAGGCCCCCCGTGGATAAACAGCGGGTTATACGAAACGGCAGGCTCGTTTGCCACTGCCATCGCCGCCGCATGGGCAAACCTGTTAGAACTGCCTACAACAAAAGTCTCAAACGTAAATTCGTTTGTGGTCAAAAAATTAGGATCTCCGGCCTTATTTGCAGTATACGCCGCAATTTCATCCTCACCCACCAGCAGCTTGCACCCATACGGTATCGAAAACAGCTCCGACAGGCACTCCTCCACAAGCCCGATATAGTGAGACATTATCACGTCCCTTGCAACCACATTTCCCGCGTCCACCACTATCGAATTGTCTGTCAGATCCACCGCGCGGGTGTCGGAAAAAAATGTGCTTATCGTCACATCAGTAAGGTGCATACGCATCATCTCTATAACCTTTGCCCAGATATCATCAGCTTTAGACATCCCATCCCGCCTCTCTTTTATATATCGCAGGGGCACATATATGTCCCTCATTATCCTGTATTTTATATTAACATATTTGCAGCCTCCCTGCCACAGAAAATTTTCCTCGGAATAAATTTCTCCTCTTTCGGGGATGATACCTACAAAGATATTTCTGCCTTCTAGGGCAGGAGGAGGATCCTTTATGCAGGTAAGTCAGCTTATGAACCCACATGTAATATACATCGAACCGGAGGAGGAGGTATCTGTGGCAGCACGAATGCTGGCAAGATACAACATTGGCTCGCTGCCGGTATGCACCCCAGGAGGGAAGCTGCGCGGCATTGTGACAGACAGAGATATTGTGCTGCGCTGCGTTGCCGCAGGGTCGGCTCCCGCAGGCACCCATGTAAGCAGCATAATGACGCGCGAAGTTGCGTCCGTTTCCCCTGAATGCAGCCTTTCGGAGGCGGCAGCAGTTATGGCGCGGGAAAAGGTCCGCCGCTTGCCCGTTGTGGAAAACGGTAGGATTGCGGGGATACTGTCGCTTTGCGATATCATCCGCGCCGGAAAATGCGATGCCGAGGTGAGCCTTGCCCTTACCGAAATTTCATCCAATATCAGCCAGCTTTAGCCTGTCTCTATCTGAAAGAAAGCTCAAAACGTTACGAATTTTTCTGCTCACTGTTATTTGTAGAAAATCTATAAAAATTTTTGTTGACTTTTACCTCTAATTGTGGTATTTTAAGTATAGGCAAGGTGCAGTATCCGCCGTTTGTGGACTCCCTTTCTATGATAAACAGCTTATTACCGATTTCTCCATATTTTCCTCTGTAAAAAGAGAGCGGCTTCCGCTCTCTTTTTACTTTTGTGCATATCCCGCTTCTGCACGGTATCCTCCCACTTGATTTTACCTGATAAAATGTATATAATGGAGGTGCTGGGCGTGGATTTTTATCTGCGCTCTATTGTTCGACACAATATGCTAGACCCGGCGGAGCTTGGCTCCGTCTTTTGTCCTGTCTGCGGAGACCGTCCGGAGACAGCTTTTTAAGAAAGAGGTTTTATTATGGAATTTACCACAGTTATCCAAATCCCGGACAAATTAGGCAACATTTTTTCCTCACAGCTCCTTTTTACCCCGCTTAAGCGCTGGATAGAGCTCGCCGTCTCCCCTCTTGGAGGACATATCGGAGACCCCGGAGGTCTCCCACTGCTCACTATTTCCCGCCCTGTCGTCTTCGATGTAGACTTTATCTCCTTCATTATCCGTCTCTCTGAGACACATCACAAAATCGAGGTTTATTCCAGTGGCAAGCCGGCAGGGATAACCTTTGTCTCCGATGATAAAAGCGAGCCCTACCATCTCGAGTTCTCCCCGTCACCCAGCACTGAGACAGGCACCTTTTGCCCTATCGGCGATATGTATGAGCTGAGCAAAGCAGAAGATACAATGCACCACCTCGTAAATCGCAGGCTTATGCTCTCCGGTGTGCGCTTTATCAGCCCCTCCTCCACCATCGTCTCCCCCGACTGCAAAATAGCTCCCGGAGCCGTTATCCTTCCAAACTGTATAATCAGAAATGCCTCAAAAATTGAGAGCGGCTGCACTATCGGTCCAAACTCCATCGTCAGCGCCTGCTCTGTCGGCAGCGGCACCGAGGTGAACGCCTCCCAGATAAACGACAGCATTATAGGCAAAAACGTCCACATCGGTCCCTTTGCCTATATCCGTCCCGGCTGCGAGATAGGCGACAACATAAAGGTGGGCGACTTTGTCGAGCTGAAAAAGGCAAAGATAGGCGATGGTACAAAGATATCCCATCTCACATATGTGGGCGACTCAGAGGTTGGTCGCAATGTAAACTTTGGCTGCGGCACCGTGACGGTAAACTATGACGGTGCAAAAAAGCATCTCACAAAGATAGGCGACGGCTCCTTTATCGGCTGCAACACAAACCTTATTGCCCCTGTTACCATCGGTAAAAACGTATACACCGCCGCCGGCTCCACCATCACCGACGATGTCCCGGACGACGCGCTTGCCATTGCCCGCACCCGTCAGACAAACAGGGAAAACTGGGTCCCCGGCTACCGTCTTAAAATCGGGAAAAAATAATTCTCAGAAAAAGGTCTTATCTATGTTTTTCAGAAAAAAACCATCGTCTTCGATAGACTTCATTGTTGCCGGGCTTGGAAACCCCGGCGCAAAGTATTTCGGCTCCCGCCACAACATCGGCTTTGCCGTGCTCGACCTCCTTGCGGCGCGGCACAGGGTAAGGGTGGACAGGAGCCGGTTTAAGGCACTTACAGGCGAGCTACGCCTCAGTAATTCAAAAATACTCCTCATGAAACCTCAGACATTCATGAATCTCAGCGGTCAGGCGATAAAGGCTGCGATGGATTTTTATCATCTGCCGCCCGAACGCGTAATAGTAATATATGACGACGTATCCCTCCCCGTGGGCAAGCTCCGCATCCGGGCAAAGGGCAGCGCCGGCGGTCACAACGGGATAAAATCGATAATCTCACTCTGTGGGGACGTGTTCCCACGGGTAAAGGTCGGCGTGGGCGAAAACCAGTATCCCGACCTTGCCGACTGGGTGCTCGGCAGGTTTCCCCCAGAGCAGAGGGAAACCATAGGCGAAGCGTCAGAGCGCGCCGCCTCTGCCGTGGAATGTATCATCGAAAGCGGCGCCGAGGCTGCGGCAAACCGCTTTAACTGAGCCCTCACGCCGCTTTACACAGGACAGCCATTGGCAGCGCAAAGCTCAATACAACAAGGAGATAAAATGTCACATCCACTCAATTCCGCACTTCGCGGGCTGAAAGAATTTGAAAGCCTCTTCGAGGCAATCGAACGCGGGCTTGTCCCGGCAGCTGCCGGAGGGCTCAACGACATACACAAGGCACACATCGCCGCCGCGCTCTCCGAGGCAAGCGGGCGGCCGCTCTTTGTGCTGTGCGCAGACGAGCTGGAGGTTTCCCGCACCGCGCGCGACATCGCCTCCTTTCTCGGCTGCCAGCCGGATATCCTTCCGGCGCGAGAGCTCATGCTCCACTCAGCCGAGAGCGCATCCCGGGACTGGGAGCACAGGCGGCTTGCCGTCTTTGGCAAAATGGACAGCTCCCCACTTGTCGTCGCCTCCTTTGAGGCAGCCGCCCTCCGCACTATCCCTCAAAAGCTTCTCTCCCGCCTCCGCGTGACTCTCCGCCCGGGGGACAGCGCCAATCTGGACTCGCTTTCCGATGTGCTTGTAATGGCAGGCTACCGCCGTGCCCCACAGGTGGAGGGAGAGGGACAGTTTTCGATACGCGGCGGCATACTTGACCTCTTCTCCCCAGGTGAGGAGCTTCCGGCTCGCATCGAATTTTTTGGCGACGAGGTGGACACCATCGCCTATTTCGACATCGAGTCACAGCGCCGCACTTCTTCTGTCAGCAGCCTCGATATCCTCCCCGCAGGGGAGCTTCTTCCAGGCTGTGCCCCGGGCGGCGTGCCCGGCCTGATAGAACAGCTGGAAAAGCTGAAAAAAAGCTCGTCGGAGGGCTTTATAAAGACGCTCGAGCTCGACATCGAGCGCCTTGAAAATGAGATAAGCTTTCCCTCCGCCGACAGATACCTCGATATTATCTATCCCGACCCTGCCACCGCGCTCGACTACCTCCCGGAAAACGCCCTTGTGATAATAAATGACCACCGCCGTCTCGCCGAGCGGGCAAAAAACCTCGAGTGGCAGTTTTCCCAGGACATCGAGAGCCTGCTCGAGTCCGGCTCCGTCCACCCAAAGCACATCTCCTTCTACATGGATTTCCCTCACATGATGGAGCAGCTCTCCCTGTACCCCATAGTTTTTCTCGACAGTTTCGCAGGCTCTGCCTACCCCCTCCCTCCCCGCAGGCTTGTGAGCTTTACAGTAAAGCAGCTCCCATCATACGGAGGGAGCCTCGAGACCGCCGCGGGCGACGTTGCCCACTATATAGGAGGGGATTTCCGCACTGTCGTCCTCTGTCAAAACGAGCGCCGCGCAAAGCATCTCGCGGAGCTGCTCGAGCAGCGCGGGATAGTGCCGGCGCTCGACTTTGGGCTTTCAAACGACCTTGTCCCCGGAAAATGTACCCTTGCCCTTGGCACCCTTTCCGCAGGTATGGAATATCCGACGATAAAGCTTGCAATAATAACAGAGGGACAGCTCCTTGGCGAAGTAAAACGCAAAAAGGTAAAGAAAAAGTCCTCCCGCGAGCGCGTCCGCTCATATGCGGACCTCACCCCTGGAGACTACGTCGTTCACGAGCACCACGGGATAGGTCAGTACAAGGGTATTGTCTCCATGCCTGTCGACGGGGTCCCAAAGGACTATATCAAGCTGCAGTTCAGCGGCACCGACATACTCTATGTCCCTGCCACACAGCTCGACCTTGTGTCAAAATATATCGGAGCCGGCGAAGATCAGCACGTGAAGCTCAACAAGCTTGGAGGTGCCGAATGGCAGAAATCCAAGAGCCGGGCAAAGGCGGCGGCAAAGGAGC
The DNA here is from genome assembly GCA_944386395.1 of uncultured Clostridia bacterium. Classification (GTDB taxonomy): domain Bacteria; phylum Bacillota; class Clostridia; order Oscillospirales; family JAAYOS01; genus CALXAZ01. Next base: position 13,498 of record CALXAZ010000172.1, on the reverse strand, counting down.
TTGCAAAGGAGCTGATAGAGCTCTATGCTGAGAGGCGGCGGCGTCCGGGTTTTGAGTTTCCGCCGGACAACGACTGGCAAAAGGAATTTGAGGAGAGCTTTGAATACTCTGAAACCGAGGACCAGCTCCGTTCGACGGCGGAAATAAAGGAGGACATGCAGTCGCCCTACCCGATGGACCGGCTGCTCTGCGGCGACGTTGGCTTTGGCAAGACGGAGGTGGCGCTCCGTGCAGTTATGAAATGCGTGCTTGCAGGAAAGCAGGCTGCCATCCTCGTACCAACGACGGTGCTTGCCCAACAGCACTACCTCACTGCCACCCGCCGCTTTGCCGACTATCCTGTAAACATCGATGTCATGAGCCGTTTCCGCTCCCCGGCACAGATGCGCGAAACCCTGAAAAAGCTCCGTTCAGGCTCGGTAGACCTTCTCATAGGTACCCACCGGATACTGCAAAAGGACGTCGAATTTAAGGACCTGGGGCTCCTGATAATAGACGAGGAGCAGCGCTTTGGCGTGACGCACAAGGAGCGGCTAAAGGAGATATCCCGCTCGGTCGACGTGCTCACCCTGTCCGCCACCCCAATACCGCGCACACTCAACATGGCACTCTCAGGCATACGCGACATGTCCTCTCTCGAGGAGGCTCCGCGCGACCGCCATCCAGTGCAGACATATGTCCTCGAATACGACTGGGGAATACTCTGCGACGCACTCCGGCGCGAGCTCGGGCGCGGCGGACAGGCATATTATCTGCACAACAGGGTCGAGTCGATAAGCCAGGCAGCTTTCCGCCTGAGAAAAGAATTTCCCGACGCCTCAATAGAGATAGCTCACGGTCAGATGGCAGAAAAGGAGCTAAACGACGTGTTCACCGCCATGCAGCGCGGAGAAATAGATATCCTTGTCTGCACCACGATAATCGAAACCGGCATAGACATCCCAAACGTAAACACCCTCATAGTCGAGGACGCAGACAAGATGGGGCTTGCCCAGCTCCACCAGCTCCGCGGGCGGGTGGGACGCTCACAGCGCCACGCCTATGCCTATCTCACCTTCAGGCGAGGCAAGGCTCTCTCTGAGGTTGCGGAGAAGCGGCTCACTGCGATACGCGAGTTTGCCGAGTTTGGCGCCGGCTTCAAGATCGCAATGCGCGACCTCGAAATAAGAGGAGCGGGCAACATCCTCGGGCACGCGCAATCGGGCCACATGATGAACGTTGGCTATGACATGTACCTAAAGCTCCTGGAGGAGGCCGTGCTTGAGGAGCGCGGTGAGGAGGCAAAAGGCCCGTCCGAGTGTACAGCCGATCTCATTGTCGAGGCAAACATCCCCGAAAGCTACATCGAGGACAGCGGGCAGCGCATGGATCTCTACCGCAGGATAGCCCTCATCCGCACGGACGAGGATGCCTCCGACCTGATAGACGAGCTGTGCGACCGCTACGGCGATATTCCAAAAAGCGTACACAGCCTTATCCGGATAGCCCTGCTGAGGGCTGCCGCCGCCGCTATTTCGATAACTGAGATAAGCCAGAGGAAAAATGAGCTTCGGTTTCTTGTGACAAGACCAGACCTTCAAAAAGTGAGCGAGATATGCTCGGAGCGGAGATACAAATACTCCCTTAAATTTGTTGCGAGCGGAACTCCATATCTCTGCCTCACACTTGAAAAGGGCTCCGACCCGCTATCTGAGGCGGAGACTCTTGTATCAAAGCTGAAATAATTTACAATCTGTTTGTCTTTCTTTTTGCATTACGTTCACAGTTTTTTTACAAAATATCCACCTTTTGATTATATTTTATTGCTATTATCTATATATCGGTTGGATATGATAAATCGATGCTCTCTGAAAGGAGCCACAAAATGTTTTTTTACGAATCTTCTTTTAACGGCAGCCGTCCGGAGGACGGCTCCCCCGACAAAAATCCAAACGACAGTTTCTCTGACGAGATTTCTCAGGACGTAAGCAAGGGCGCAAGCTCCTCCGGAGAGCAGGATAACGAATATCATTCGCTGTATGACAGAATATACGGAGACGGTCACCCACAAGCTTCCGGGAAAGACGCCTCCACCGGTACCCCATCTGACGTAGAGCCAACCTCTCAGGACAAAAGCCCAGAACCGGTCTCTTCCGGTGATGGGGATGGGGCTTATCGGGCAGCATCCTCCCACTCTGAAAACGCAGAGCCATCTAAGGCTGAGACTTTCGGCAGCAGGGAAACCGAAAAGAAGCCTACTGATCCGACAGTGCCATATGGCAGCTCGCTCTATGGTACCTCCGCCGGTAACAACTCTGCCTCGCAGTACATCGGTGAGGACATCCAAAATGATACTTCTTCACAGAAAAAGCGCGGGAAAACGGCAAAGCGGATAATTGCAGCGCTGCTTGTGCTGATAGTGCTCGGCAGCGCGATAGGGGTATTTACAGCCCTGTTCGACGTGAGGCTAAACTATAACGGCGCACTTCTGTCAATACTGCGCCGCTCCGAAGGCAGCACTGTCACCACGTCTCAGCCATCCACAGTACCGCACACCCCGCAGGGAGACCCTAATGGTCCCACTATGGACATAAACTCTCTCCCGTCGACCGCCGATGAAAAATCGGACGGAACGATACTTTCTATCTCGCAGATAAACGACAAGGTGACAAAATCCACTGTTGGCGTCATCTCGACTGCCGATTCGATGTATTCGAGCTCGACCTCCTCTGGAACAGGCATAATAATGTCTGACAACGGTTATATAATCACAAATAACCACGTCATCGAAAACGCTACCTCTGTCGCCGTTATGCTGATGGACGGGACGACCTACCCCGCAAAGATCGTTGGCGCCGATGAGCGCACCGACCTTGCTGTCCTCAAAATCGAGGCGACGGGACTTCCCGCGGCAGAATTTGGCGATTCTGACCAGCTCAAGGTAGGCGAGGAGGTAGTTGCAATAGGCAATCCGCTCGGGCTTGACCTAATGGGCACTGTCACAAATGGTATCGTCTCCGCGATAAACCGCGACGTGATGATAGACGAATTTACTATGACCCTCATCCAAACAAATGCGGCTCTCAATCCCGGAAACTCGGGAGGTCCGCTTGTAAACATGTATGGTCAGGTAATAGGGATAAATACCCTAAAGATGATGGACTACTACACCACCGTTGAGGGTCTTGGTTTTGCAATACCCACCAACACGGCAAAGGAGATAGTTGACCAGCTCATAACAAACGGCTATGTAAAGGGCCGCCCGACCATCGGTATCTCCGGGCGCACTATAACTCAGGCAATTTCAGATTATTACGGGTTCCCACGCGGGCTCATAGTCGACTATGTAAACCCATATTCCGATGCCTATGCCCAGGGACTTCAGATAAATGATATCATCGTCAAGGCAAACGGTCAGGCGGTCGTCTCTGCCGACGAGATAAACGCGATAAAGGAGGAATTTACGGCGGGCGACAGCTTTACCGTTACCGTTTATCGCGACGGCATGTACAGGGATATCACCTTTATCCTAATGGACGAGGCCGAATTACCGGAGGAGCAGACAGTTCCGATGGTGCCATAACATCGATTCATTCCTATTCATAGTTACCTCTCCCTTTGAGGGCTGCACACGCAGCCCTCTCTTTTTTTGACGTAGGGACGTCTATGCCCCTATAATAGCGGCGTGCAGCGATATCCACAGCAAAAAGGGGACGCAACTGCGTCCCCTTCGCGCCGGCAGCGCGCCTATTTCAGCTCAAACTTGTATCCAACACCCCATACGGTCTTGAGCGACCACTTGTCGCTTGCCCCCTCCAGCTTTTCGCGCAGTCGCTTGATGTGTACGTCGACGGTACGGCTATCCCCAAAGTAGTCGAACCCCCACACCTCGTCGAGCAGCTGGTCGCGGGTATACACCCTGTTTGGCGACGATGCCAGGAAATACAGAAGCTCCAGTTCCTTTGGCGGAGCATCTGTCTTTTTCCCGGCAACTATCATCTCAAACGACTCCATATCTATCACAAGATTGTCAAAGGTCAGCTTTTTCGGCTTCTCCTCTTCTCCGCCCGAGCGGCGAAGCACCGCGTGTATCCGCGCGATTACCTCCTTCATCTCAAACGGCTTTACTATATAGTCGTCCGCTCCCATCGAAAGCCCGGAAACCTTGTCCGCCGTCTCTCCCTTTGCCGTGAGCATCAGAACAGGCACCTTCGATTCGCTCCGTATCTCCCGCAGCACTCCCCATCCGTCCAGCTTGGGAAGCATAACGTCAAGCAGCACTATGTCTGGCGCAAAGCTCTTAAACAGCCGGAGCGCAGCCTCGCCGTCCGGCGCTATCTTTGTCTCAAAGCCCTCCCTCTCTGTATAGAGGCTGAGAAGCTCGGATATATTTTCGTCGTCCTCAACTATAAGAAGTTTCCTCGGCATATATTCTACGCCCTCCTGTTTTTATTTTATCACACTTATTGCACATATAATTATTATAATGCAACTCCCCCGAAAAACAATGAATTTTTTATAAATTTACCTGCCTGGCTCCCCTTTTTCCCCTTCTCTCTTCTTTTTCTTGCAAAATTCCTCTATTGGTGCTATCCTTTTAATTGTGCCGGCGCGCTAAAGCCTGGTCTTTTAGGAGGACAATATGGATATAAACTTTAAAAACCGCGTGAAGCTCCTTGCCATCGGCGGGCTGCTTTGCGCAATGGACATAGTTTGCACGCGCTTTCTCTCGTTTTATACACCCGGAGCCGTTGACAGGATAAGCCTGCAATTCCTGCCAAACGCTCTTGCCGGAGCTGTTCTCGGTCCCATCTGGGGTATGATAATATGTGCCCTTGGCGACACTGTCGGCATGGTGATAAACTCTGGCGGATTTACCTTTACCCCCCTTATCACCCTCGCCTGCGTCTCCAGAGGTCTTATTTATGGTCTCATTCTCCACAACAGGACAGTGTCCCTCAGCCGCTGCGCTGTCTCCGTCACCCTTGTCACATTTATTGTCGAGCTTGGCATGATGCCGCTCTTCCTGTCCATACTCTACGGAAGAGGATGGCTGGTGGTGCTCCTTGGCAAGCTGCCTGTCCGCATACTTACCATTCCCGCGTATTCCTTTGTCCTGTACACAGTTTCCCGCGCGCTCACCCGTGCGGGCATTACCGGCGTAATTCCCGGCAGACGCCAGATATAAATCCAAATGACCCTTTCGGTGCAAGAAGCGTATATGTTCCACCGTTCAGAGGTTACACGCTCCTCCCGCCGGGGGTACACATGCCCCCACTTACCCCACAATTATTATAAGGAGAAATTACACATGCCCGATTTGAAGATTTCCGAGATGCTTGAAATGCAGAAAAACCTCCTTGCAAAGCACCCAAACTGGAGACCTCACTGCCCCGACACGGGTATAAGGCAGCTATTGTGGATGGTGGGTGAGCTTGGCGAGGTTATCGACGTGATAAAGAAAAAAAGCGAGGAGGAATATATGTCTCCAGGTCCGCTGCGCGAGCACCTCCTTGAAGAATTTACCGACGTGATGATGTACCTTAACGACGCGCTGCTCTGTTATGCGATAACCCCAGACGAGATATCGGACGCATATCTGAAAAAACACGAGTGGAACATGATCCGCGACTACGTCAGGGAAAACAAAGAGCTTTTTTCCAGCAACGCAAAATAAACATTTTGAGGAGGGCAAATGAAGAAACACGGATGCCTGAAAACCCTACTCATCGTCCTTCTGGTGATGACCGTGCTCGCGGCGGCTCTCGTCTGCGTATTCTCCGACAGGATACGCCCGCTTTTAAACATGGCTCAGGAAATAATCAACGAGGAAAAGCTTATGGGCGATATAAGAATACCGATATACCTCTCCGTACCCGCAAACAAATACGACACTGAGTGCTTCTATACCGACGGTAGCTTCAGGCGATACAGCTCGGAAGACCTGACGGCAATGACCGGCATAGACGTCTCCTCCCACCAGGGAGAGATCGACTGGGAGCTGGTCGCTGCCTCCGGGGTGGAATTTGCCATGCTCCGCACGGGGTACCGCGGCTACACCGAGGGCACCATAACCCCAGACAGCCGCTTTGAAGAAAACCTCAGCGGTGCTCTTGCCGCCGGACTGAAGGTGGGGGTATACTTTTTCTCTCAGGCTGTCTCTGAGGAAGAGGCTATCGAGGAAGCTGAGTTTGTGCTGGGCTGCATAGCGGGACACGACATTTCCCTCCCTGTCGTATTCGACTGGGAGGAGATTGCCAACGCGGATGCCCGCACCGACAGCGTTTCAAACGACACGCTCGACAGGCTTGCCCTTGCCTTCTGCCGCCGCGTAGAGGAGGACGGCTATCAGCCCATGATATACTTTAACAAGGAGCTCGGCTATTTTGGCTATGACTTGAGAGAGATAATGGAATACCCGTTTTGGGTGGCAGATTACAGCGAAATTCCCGTTTTTTACTACGACTTTGCGATGTGGCAATACAGCGCTTCGGGAAGCGTGGATGGTATCGAGGGTAACACCGACCTGAATATCTTCTTTGGCGTTCCCCAGACGTGACCTTGCTGATCGCTATCGGCTAATTGTTGGTCGCTTCTATATGAAATACGGTTTTGTTATCGGCGGCGAAGATATGTTGCTCTATCAAAACTCTTTCTCTGGGGAACGCGCCATATATTTTTATCTCTATCCATGATTTTGTCCCATCCCCAAGCCTCTCCACACACAAAAAGACCTGCCCGAAGGCAGGTCTTTTTATCATTAGTTGGACAGAGTCGCGCCCTCATCAGTGTAGAGGTAATCCTGATACTGGCAGAACACCGGGATAAGGCTCTCGTCCATCGCTGTGGTAATGCTGACGCAGGAGTTTGTGGCATATGTCGTATTCATGTACCCGATGCAGCGTGTGCCGCCCTCTTCTGCCACAGCCTGACGGCGCATCATGTAGTTCTGCATATAATCGGTATACGGGACAAGGTCGATAATCGTACCATCGTCGATATACTTGTCAAAACCACCGATATAATATGTAGCCTGTGCGATTATCGCGTCTGTGTATGTCTGAGAAGCCATCATCAGGTTAAACTGCACCGACTCCTGTCCTGTAGTGGCATGTGTCCACTCGATATGTACGTTGGTACGCTTCTCCATCTCTTGACGGGCGACCGACTCGCTGGCGTTGTTCATGCCGGAAGTAGAATCGGGAGAACGTCCCCACATGGTGATTGTCACCATCTCATCGACAAGCGGCAGCTCGACATCGTATTCGCCATTTTCATTGAGCTGTGGCTTTTCGCTTTCTGTGCCCTCTGTGCCGGAGGTCCCACTCGCTTCTGTCGTTGTCCCCTCTGTTGTGGCTGCGGTCGTCGTCTCTTCGCCGCACGCGGCAAAGAATGCCATGACCATTACCAACATGAGGAGAAGCGACATAACTCTGGTTTGCTTCATTTGTTTGCTTTCTCCTTTTAAATTTAGTCTACACATGCGCCTATCCGCGCCGTGCTTCGTCATTTTATAGCATTTTTTACCTTTTTCCATTAGTATATTCACTAAATTTTTTATATTTTAATCTATCGTTAATATACCCAGTAAATTTATGATTATTTTTTGTTGCTTCTTTGATTAAAAATTAGTTGATTTTTCTAAATATTTTATTTTTATAGTTGTAAATAGTTGATTTTTGTTTTTTGTGCAATATGCACATATTGCACTATAATTTTTTTAATTTTACGCGAATATGAGAGAAAAGTATCTCTTCGCCCATAATTTACCTTATTTTTGCAAAAAACGGTCGGGCAGATATCCTCTGCCCGACCGTTCTAATTTTAGCTTATTTTTTACGGAATGTTTTCTATATTTTCCAAATATTTTCCTATATATTACTCCGCCAGCATCTCGTTGATGCCATACTCCTCGAGCTGCTCTTCGGTATAGCCAAAGGTTATATCGCGGTTATAATAACCGTCGAGAGCTTCCTGACGATAGCGGATCATATCCTGCACGCCAAGCCTTTCGAGTTCGGCGCGATAATTATCGTATTCTGCCTCCCAATCAATGCTACCCGTGATAGCCTTAACAACCCACTCGTCAACATATGTCTGAACATCATTGTAAATGCGGCTGTATTCTGTGTAGTACTCTTCTGCAACGCTTATCGATGGGTTCTGGCTATAGTCAAGGTTCTTCGACCAGACTTCGAGGGTTATCTCGTTCTGCTTTTCAGAGCTTGCCGGGTCGAGCTCGCGGCGCCAGTCGTAGAGACCTGCAACAGTGCCGTGAGTCATTGTCGACTTGACCTGCATCTGGTTCTGCGATATTCCGTCTGGATTGCGTGTAACAATTTCCATGAAGCGCGGCTGACCCTCGTCGTCAAAGTAGAAGGTCTCGCCCTCTATACCGTAGCTGCGGAGCAGTCCGCCTTCCTCTGTCTGGAGGTAATCATGCCACTGGCAGATTATCGGAATGAGCTCTTCGCTGCACATTGTGCTTATTGTGGAATAGTTAAACTTGACCGGCTGATAGCCTGAGGAAGCAGCGCCTATGCGGCGGACTGTGTCCTTTGTCTCGAGCGGTATCTGGATGGGATACCAGTTCGGGTCCTCAGCGTCGAGTGTCTGCATGTCCCAACGGTCGCAGTTTATGTACAGGCCGCCTGTTACAACAGCTACCCTACCATTAAGGGCATTCGACTCGCGGTCGGCAGATGTACGTGTGTAGAAGTCCTTATCCATGTAGCCCTTCTGATACCAGTCTGCCAGCATGCCAATGTATTTTTTGAAGTTATCGGAATACGGTCCATAGACCACTTCTCCGTCTATTGCTGCAAATTCCTCGGAGATGTTATATCCATCCATGAGGTACTGGGTAGAACCGTCGTTTGTTGCAATGTCAAAGACATTTTCCAGCTGTCCCAGTCCACTATTCTTAAAGGTAGCGAACATCTCATCCCACTCGTCATATGTATTGATATTTTCCATATCTATACCAAGCTCATCTGCCCAGTCTCCGCGGATCAGCGGACCGGCAAAGGTTGGCTGGAGATACTGATTTATAGTCTGCCAGAAGCAGATACGTCCCTTGTCCGAAAGGGTCTGGCGGAGATGATCGGCAGATGCCGTCCTTACTCGCATCCAGTTCTGCATATACTCGAGGTACGGGTCGAGCTCGATTATTATATCGTCATCGACATACTTATCAACGCCGCCTATCCAGTATGTGGGAGCTGCATTGATAACATCGGGATACAGCTGCGAAGCTATCATAAGGTTAAACTGTGCAACTTCCTGACCAATTGCAGGATGAGTCCAGTTTACATGCACGTTTGTGCGCTCTTCCATCTCCTGGAAAGCTATCGAGCCGTTGAGATCGTCAATACCTGCGCCGGAAAATGCGGCTGGTACCGCGACCCATGTGGAAAACTCGACTACATCATTGCTCAGCGGAAGTTTTACCACAAACTCGCCGTTTTCGTTTCTTTCAGCTTCGACCGTTGATGTCCCCCCCGTTGTGCCCTCCGTGGTGGCTGCGGTCGTGCCGGTCGTTGCCGCTGTGGTTGTCTCCTCTCCGCCACACGCGGAAAACAGAGCAAATACCATGACTACTGCCAGTAGCAACGCAAGCGTCTTTTTACTGCTCATTTTGTGTTTTTCTCCTTTTTTATATTCTCGGTGTCTATCAATATTGTAGACCTTAAAAATATACCCTTTATAATTTGTTTTTTCCATTAACACTTTGCACAATATTTTAATTGATTTTAACATTTACATTTTTAAGTTGTTTATTTTTCTATTTTAGAAAATGTTATTTTTCTAAAGATTATTTAGTATTTTTTTGCTTTTTGTGCACTATTATTAATATTTCACAATTTAGTCGTTTTGCTAACCTGTTATATTAACCAAAATTTTTAAATTTTGATTTTATGTTAATTTTTTAATTTTTAAAATTTTCCCTTTTTCCTCTATTGACACATATATATAAAAGTGATATCCTGTTTACAACCAAACAGATGAACAATTATTCACGTGTTAGGAGGATCCACATGTCTTTTCCCCCTCCCCTTGTACACTCCGGGCTGAACTGCTCCGAGCTTGTAGCAAAAGTCTCTCAAAACATGCCTTCGCCCGAAACAATTTCGCAGCTTGGCGAATTTTTTAAAATTCTTGGCGACCCAACAAGGGTGCGCATTCTTTCTGCTCTTACCCAGTCTGAGCTTTGCGTCAATGACATTGCAGAGGTACTAGGTATGGAGCGCACCGCTATATCCCATCAGCTCCGTATCCTGCGTACCGCACACCTTGTAAAATCGCGCAGAAACGGCAAAATGATATGCTACTCCTTTGACGATGACCACGTAAATGAAATAATTTCACAGGCAACAGACCACATCAGACACACACACTGAGGGAAAGCTGGAGAAATTTATGCAACTTACAAAACATACATTTACAATAAACGACCTTAACTGTGCAAACTGCGCCTCTAAGATTGAACGGCAAGTTGGCAAGCTCGACGGAGTTGCCGGCGCATCTATCGACCTTGCGGCAGGGCGGCTGATGGTATCTCTTGAGGAGGGCACCGACCCTGAGGACATCCTCGCCGAGGCAAATTACATCGCCGGAAGCATCGAGCCGGGGGTGACTGTCGTCTCCTCCGCAAAAAAGCCACGTGCAGACGCCCCGGCTGCTACCGAAAGCTGCCAAAGCTGTTCCTGCGGCGTGGAACATGAACACACCCACGAACATGAACACACCCACGAACATGAACATGGCATTCACTCTTCCTCTGAGGAGGGCTCCCGATCCCAGGAGGCTGCCACCTCCTCCTCAGCAAAGCACATATTTAAAGTACACGACCTCAACTGTGCAAACTGCGCCTCTAAGATAGAGCAGAGCGTAGCAAAACTCCCAGGGGTGAAAAGCTCTACTCTCGATCTCGCGGGAGGACGCCTCATAGTCGAACTCGAAGACAACGCCGACCCCGGCGAGATACTCATGCGTGCAAACAGCATCGCCGGCAGGATCGAGCATGGCGTGACCGTCACGGCCCCGCTCTCCGAGCCGGTACCCGTCTACCCACGCGAGGAGGACGCATACCAGCGCGCCGTTAGACGCGCAAGCTTTGACCGAGACCACAGAGAGCACGCAGGTCTAGGTGACGCCATCGTCTCAAGGCTGCGCGACAGCGCCGACACCGACCGCCGCCGCGCAAAAAAGCGCCGCCCACTCCTCTCCTCCGCCAACGATTCTGTGACCCTATGGACAAGGATTGCCATCGCCGGCGTGCTGCTGCTGCTCGGTATAACCCTCCCCGCCGCTGACGGAATAAAGATTGCCATCCATGCTGCCGGCTGGGTAGTTATCGGATATGACATACTTATCCGCACCTTCCGCAACATCGCCCGAGGCGACATCTTCGACGAAAACTTCCTCATGACTGTCGCCACCATCGGCGCGCTCTGCATAGGTGAGTCGCCGGAGGCAGTGCTTGTCATGCTTCTATATCAGGTGGGAGAATGGCTCCAGGGGCGAGCAGTTGCCCGTTCACGCAAAAACATTGCTGAAATGATGGACTTAAGCCCGGATACGGCAAATGTTGTCACGGCAGGCTTTGTCCAGCATGTGCCCACCGAGAGCGTTGCCCCCGGCGAGCTTGTCCAGGTGCGCGCCGGCGAGAGGGTACCACTCGACGGGGTGATACGCGGCGGCTCGGCAGGTTTCGACACCGCGGCACTGACCGGCGAATCGATGCCGCGCGACCTCTCCGAGGGCGACGAGGTCCTTGCAGGGTTTATAAACCTCTCCGGTTCGGTGACCATTGAGGTAACAAAAGCAGCAGGCGACACTGTTGCCTCCAGGATAGTCTCCATGCTCGAAGAGGCCTCGATGAACAAGGCCCCGACGGAAAAGTTTATTACCCGCTTTGCCCGGATATACACCCCCATCGTAGTCTTTGCGGCGCTTGCGCTTGCCGTCATCCCCCCGCTGTTCTTCTCCCAGCCATTTGATATATACCTGTACAGGGCTCTCACCTTCCTTGTTGTGAGCTGCCCGTGTGCGCTGGTACTGTCGGTGCCGCTAAGCTTTTTTGGCGGGATAGGCGGCGCGTCAAGGCTCGGGATAATGGTCAAGGGCGGCAGCTATCTCGAGGCTCTCGCACGGGTCCAGACAGTTGCATTCGACAAGACGGGTACCCTTACCCAGGGCAACTTTTCCGTCACCGAAATAATCCCTGCCGATGGCATCGAAAGCTCGTACCTTCTCTCACGCGCCGCAAGCGCCGAGCAGGGCTCCGCACACCCAATCGCACTGTCCATTCTCTCTGCTGCCGGAAGTGATCCCGCCCCCGCCGAGATAAGGGAGCTTCCAGGCTACGGCGTTGCCGCTATCTGCCACGGAAACAGAATCTTTGCCGGAAACGCGGCAATGATGCAAAAGCTCGGCATTACCGATATAGTTCACCTCGGCGGAACAGTCGTCCACGTAGCAGAAAACGAAAAATATCTCGGCTGCCTGCTTATTGAGGACACATTGAAAGAGGATGCCGTTTCCGCCATTCGCCAGCTAAAGGAGCTGGGTGTCTCCCGTATCTCGATGCTTACGGGCGATTCTCATACCGCTGCCGCACGCACCGCTTCAAAACTTGGTATAACAGACATACACTCCGGTCTGCTGCCCGATGGAAAGCTCGACGTTATGGATACCCTCATAAAGACCAAACCCGAGGGCTCGAGCGTAGTATTCGCCGGGGACGGGATAAACGACGCGCCGGTTCTCGGTCTGGCCGACGTCGGTATTGCAATGGCGTCCGCCTCAAACCATATTGCCTCCGAGGCTGCCGACATCGTCGTTATGTCCGCGTCGCCCTCAAGGATTGCCGATGCAATCCGCATTGCAAAAAAAACCTGCCGCATCGTGCTGCAAAACGTTATTTTTGCCCTAGGCGTCAAGCTCCTTGTGCTTATCCTCTCCGCCTTTGGGCAGGTCCCGATGTTTGTCGCGGTCTTTGCCGATGTGGGCGTGGCGCTTATTGCCGTGCTAAACGCGCTAAGAACGCTCAAGCTGTAGCCATTATATCCGCATACCCTGCCGGACAGGTTTTACGCCTGTCCGGCATTTTAACATACCGCCTGCCTTGAAAAAACAAAAATTTAATAAAATATTTATTGTTATTCCTATTTAGAGTAGCTATAATTTACTTATACGCTTCCCCGATGAGGTGAAGCACAAAAAATGAATGTTTTAAAACATGGAGGTCGCGTAATGCTAAAGCTTGAAAATGTATCCAAGTCCTATGCAAAAGGCAAGGTAAAGGCCGTGGACAGCGTGAGCTTTGAGGCGCGTCCAGGAGAGATATTCGGCTTTCTCGGTCCAAACGGCGCTGGAAAAACCACCACTATAAAAATGATCTGCGGTATTCTCTCCCCCGACAGCGGGCATATTATCATAAACGGGCACGATATGTCCTCCCAGCCCCTTGAGGCAAAGCGTTCTTTCGGATATGTACCTGACAACCACGAGGTTT
>CALXAZ010000171.1 GCA_944386395.1 uncultured Clostridia bacterium | reverse complement strand
TTAAAGATGAATTTCCTGTCCAAAGCCCTCGGAATGCAGACAAATATCTCTGTCATCCTCCCAAGTTACAGCTTTGCCGATGTAATGGGAAACGAAAAGCGCGAAGTATGGGTTCCCGGCATGAAATTTCAGACACTATGGCTGCTACATGGTTTCTCTGGCGATGACAGCGACTACATAAACTTTACCAACATCGTAAGATACGCTGACCAGAACAAGCTCGCCGTTGTCATGCCCCCCGCATTTAACGCCGGCTATACGGATGAACCCAATGGCGCAAAATACTTCAGCTTTGTCGTTGACGAGCTTCCTGAAATGTGCCGCGCCCTGTTCCCCCTTTCCGACAAGCGCGAGGACAATATAGTTGCTGGTCTGTCAATGGGCGGCGGCGGTGCAATGAAGGTCGGTATCATGCGTCCAGAGCAGTATGGCACGGTGATGTGCATGTCAGGCGCCTCCCGCGATATGCGTGCCGAGGCTACCACTCCAGCTGTAATGACCAGCAATGACGACCCGAAGAGCTATTCCCGTGGCACCCGCCCGGCTGACAATACTCTCGAGGGGCCAAACGATGTGTTCTTCCGTGCAAAGAAAAATGTATCCGATGGGAAGCCTCTTCCGAAGTTCTTTATGACCTGTGGAGACAAAGATTTTGCTCTCACCGGAGTTAAAAACGCGACCGAGTTCCTCAAAGAAGCTGGATATGATGTCTTTTATGAGGAAGTTCCTGGATATGGTCATGAGTGGGATTTCTGGGATCTTACGTTACGCAAGGCGCTCAACGAATGGTTCCCGCTCAAGCGCTCTGCTATCTACCCCGAAAAGTAAAAAAGCTAAAAAGACCGGTGGAATATATCCGCCGGTCTTTTCTATTTTCAAAATTCCAATAGGTTATTATTTTTCAAATGGGAATTTTAATCCCCACTGTGCGCGGAGCGTATCGCATTGCTCCATTATCCTCAAGCTTTTTTCCCATGTCATCACAGGGGATTCGGTTAACCCATTACGCAGGCACTCGTGTACATGCCGCAGCTCATAGCTGAACCCCTCGTCGGCATAATCAGGGTTTGTCAGTTCCACAGGCATATTATATTCCCTGGTCTCCTCCCTGCCTATTGTGACACGCATCACTGTCGGCTTCCAGAATACAGGCAGCTCTATCCGTCCTTTAGTGCCGAATATCTGTGCTACCGACGGCATAGCCGTCCTCACCCCGGACATCATCGACGCAAGCTCACCCCTGTCATACTGCGCAATTATCATCTCCTGCTCATCCACTCCGAATTTATGCTCATCTGAGTTTATCGCGGCATATCCAGTAATTGCTACCGGGGCTTTACCATATATCATATCGCTGAAATGTAGCGGATACACCCCTACATCCAACAGACCTCCGCCTGCAAGCTCTGGATTCAACAGCCTTCCTGACGCCATCGAGGAGGGCACTCTCGAGGAAAAGGCAGAGGTTACCGCTCTCACCTCTCCTATACCACCATTGCCGAAAAGGCTGTACACCTTCTCCATCATCGGGAAAAAGCGTGTCCACACAGCCTCCATCATAAATACTCCATTTGCCTTTGCGCATTCGATCATTTCGCAAGCGTCAGCCGCACTGACAGCTATCGGCTTCTCCACAAGCACAGACTTCCCATGTTCCATCGCCTTTATTGCCAGCTCTTTATGTGCGGTATGCGGTACCGGCACATAGACGATATCTATATCGTCCCGTTCTGCAAGCCCATCATATGTCGTTGCATCCGGTATCGAGTATCTCTCTGCCGCCGCCTTAGCCGTCTCCATACTGCGGGATGCCACAGCTACTATCTCCATATCCTCAAGCTGCCTTGCCCCATTTATCCATCTCGAGACAATCTTTCCCGCTCCCATGAGACCCCATCTTATCTTTTCCATTTTCTTTCCCCTTTCTCTATTGGCATTATCCCTGCATAATGATAAAATAGATTTATAGAGTCAGCGGCAGATATTCTGTGAGCCTTATATTTTCCTTGACATATGCAAACCTTAAATATACCGCTGCTCTCTATACACCCTTCCACAATAATAATATCCGATATCCCTGCGCCCGGCAACCCAAAAATTTAAGCTGCTGCCTTATTTTAAACCGGTTGCCGCCACACTTACCAAAAATAACGATGGAGGTCACATATGAATATAAAACCCACCCTTATTGTCCTTGCAGCAGGAATTGGCAGCCGGTTTGGCGGGCTGAAACAGATGGAACCCGTTGGTCCTCACGGTGAATCAATAATTGATTATTCCGTATTTGACGCAGTGCGCGCAGGCTTTGCCCGCGTCGTATTTGTGATAAACCACAAAATAGAATCAGATTTTCGAGAGATGGTCGGAAAAAAAGCAGAAAAACTTGTGGATGTCGAGTATGTTTTTCAGGAAATTGACGATCTGCCAGAAGGCTTTTCAGTCCCGGAAGGACGGACAAAGCCATGGGGTACGGCTCACGCGCTGTATGCCGCACGCAAAGCCGTGAAATCTCCATTTGCCGTAATAAATTCTGACGACTATTATGGCACTCATTCCCTCAAAACTGCATCTGATTTTCTTCTTACTGCCAGGGACGACAGCCTCTATCGATATGCCATGATTGGATATAAGCTTGAAAACACTCTGACTGAAAACGGACATGTCTCCCGCGGCGTATGTTCGATAGGGTCTGATGGATTATTACGCGAAGTTGTCGAGCATGTCCATATTGAGAGGAAGGATGGCGGGGTCGCGTTCAGCGAAGATAGTGGCACAAGCTGGACCATGCTTCCAGCCGGAAGCATCGCATCAATGAACCTGTTTTGCTTCACCCAAAGCTTTATGTTAGAACTTGAGAAGCGCTTTCCCTCGTTTCTCCAAAGCAAAGCTATAAATGATCCACTCAAAAGCGAATATTTTCTCCCGGGCGTTGTAAACCAGCTTCTAGAAGAAGGGCTTGCCACAGTCCGCGTGCTTGAAACCCCGGACAAATGGTACGGTGTAACCTATCGTGAAGATAAACCCTCGGTGCAGCAGGCTCTTGCCAATATGGCTCAAAACGGAATATATCCGGAAAACCTTTTTGCGTAAACAAGAAGGATGGCAGCAAAGCTGCCATCCTTCTGTATTTTCTCTAACCTATACCTCGCAGATATAACGCTGTTCCAAAACGTCTCTCCCCATTGCCACCGTCTTTTCTTTGCCATCAGGTCTAAATCCACATTTCTCATAAGCTCTCTTAGCCCGTCCATTTTCAGCAAACACCCAAAGAGATACCCTTTTATATCCTTCCTCTTTTGCTTTATTCAGCACAAATTTAATCGTTTCTCTCCCAAAGCCCAGCCCCAAATACTCAGGAGCAAAATATATTCCCTGAAGCTCGAGCGTTTCTTTGCCAAGGTCATCGTCCCTGGGCTCGCATACTCCGACAAAGCCAATTATTTTCCCATTATATTCATACACAAATTGCTCTGGACCTTCTGCAATAATCTGTTTCCATCTATCAATCCTCTGCTCATATCCCCGCTTTGCCAGCTCCTCTTCTGGTAATATGTCCCTATATGCCTTACGCCACGAATCTGCCTGTATCCTTGCGCAGCTCTCAACGTCCCCCATCATAGCCCTTCTAATATTACCTCTCATATTCCCAATTAACAGCTCCTATTCATAAAAGAATATGATATAAATTATAAGAGCTTTTCCCGTTTTTGTAAACCACCACCTCCACATAGCAGCAAGGCACCCGGAAACTTGTCTCCGGGTGCCTGTATCTATACCTTACCGCTATTTATCCTTTCCAAATCCTCCGGGGTGATACCGCCGCACCTTTTCGCTCCCATCGCAGCACATCCGGGACAACCGGCACAGCCCCCGGGGCACCCTCCGCCCTTAACATCTTTTCGTATCGAACGGATTGCCATATATACCACAACCGCCAGCACGGCAAGTACTATCCAGGTTACCATAGAAGCTCCTCTCCTCACAGCTAAACCTTTGCTGCCTCAATAGTGCGTACATTGACCATCTGTTTACCCGTATACCCTTTCCTAAGCACGAGATAAATATATACAGCAACAATCACAAATGCTATTGCAGTTGCCACTGTAAAGCCTGCTCCTGAAAAAAGCATACCAATCTGATATATCATAAAAGATACCGTATATGCAAATACCGTCTGGTATCCTATGGCAAACCATGTCCACCCGGCATTGTTCATCTCGCGCTTTATAGCTCCGATGGCTGCAAAACAGGGAGCACAGAGAAGATTAAAGACAAGAAATGAGTATGCTGAAAGAGCCGTGAAATGGGTAGCTATCACTCCCAGCTCACCAAATGCCCCTTCCTCAACCAACTCGAGGGCATCTCCGGCAACTCCATACAAAACCCCAAATACCCCAACAACCTCTTCCTTAGCAACAAGACCAAGCACTGTTGCCACAGTCGACTGCCAGTTCCCAAATCCGAGCGGAGCAAATATCGGCGCCACTGCCGAACCAATAACAGCCAGCAACGAAAGATCCATATCCTCTACCATCCCAAACTGACCATCTGCAAATCCAAAGCTGGAAGTAAACCATACAATTATGCTTGAAAGCAGGATGACAGTACCGGCCTTTTTGATAAACGACCAGCCGCGCTCCCATGTGCCTCTGAGTACATTTATAGCAGTCGGGGCATGGTACTGCGGAAGCTCCATAACAAACGGAGCGGGTTCCCCTGCAAATGGTTTTGTCTTTTTAAGAATGACACCAGAGATAATTATTGCCGCAACTCCAATGAAATATGCTGACGGAGCAACCCACCATGATCCGCCAAATATCGCTCCTGCAATTAGAGCCACTATCGGCATTTTCGCACCGCAGGGTATAAACGTAGTGGTCATAATTGTCATTTTGCGGTCCCTGTCTTGCTCGATAGTGCGCGACGCCATTATACCAGGCACTCCGCAACCAGAGCCAATAAGCATCGGGATAAAGCTCTTTCCGGAAAGACCAAAGCGTCTGAATATCCTATCCATTATAAAGGCAACTCGTGCCATATATCCGCAGTCCTCCAAAATAGAGAGCATCAGAAACAGCACAAGCATCTGTGGCACAAACCCGATTACAGCACCTACGCCACCTATAATACCATCTACGATCAGTCCCACAAGCCAGTCAGCCGTACCTATCCCCTCAAGAAAATCCTGCAGCGGTGTCTGTATCCATTCTCCAACAAGCGTGTCATTTGTAAATCCAGTGAGCATATCACCTATCGTACTTACCGATATATAATACACAAAGGTCATGATTGCTGCAAATATCGGCAGAGCAAGTATACGGTTAGTGACTATTTTATCTATCTTGTCAGAGGTGCTAAGTCCCCTGCTGCTCTTTTTGACCGTTCTACCTATTAGCTCTGCTATGTAAATATAACGCTCATTTGTGATTATGCTTTCCGCATCGTCATCCTCCGATTTCTCTATTTCTCTGACTATCGATTCGATCCTCGCTTTATCGCTTCCACCAAGCTCGAGCAGTGCCATAACCTTTTCATCGCGCTCAAACACCTTTATGGAAAACCATCTTAGGCTTCCTTCTGGTGCGTTCTTTTCTATAATAACAGATATTTCTTCAAGGGCCTTTTCAATATGGCTGCTGAAAGTATGCTGGGGAACGGTTTTCTCCCCAGAGTTTACAACTTCAATAGCCTTTTCTACTGCCTCCATGCAGCCCTCATTTCTCACTGCAGAGGTCTCCACTATCGCACACCCAAGCTCTTCTGAAAGCTTGCGAACATCAATTTTATCTCCGTTTTTCCGGACGATATCCATCATATTTAACGCAAGCACAACCGGTATACCCATTTCCGTAAGCTGTGTTGTGAGATACAGATTCCTCTCGATGTTCGATGCATCAACCAGGTTAAGCACAACATCCGGGCGCTCATTGATTAAATAGTTCCGTGTGACCACCTCTTCCAGAGTGTATGGCGACAGTGAATATATGCCAGGGAGGTCTGTGATAATCACATCCTTATATCCTTTTAGCCGCCCTTCCTTTTTCTCCACCGTCACTCCCGGCCAGTTTCCCACAAACTGGTTTGAGCCAGTCAAACCATTAAACATTGTCGTTTTTCCGCAGTTTGGGTTCCCTGCAAGCGCTATCCTAATAGACATTTGCCCTCATTCCTTTCGCAATATACCGCAGCTAGTTAGTTTCAACTAACTCACTGCCCAAAATATAGCGGGCGTTTGCCCGCACGTCACTCAACAAGTATCTTCTCTGCGTCATCCTTCCTCAGGGACAGCTCATATCCACGCACCGTCACCTCAATCGGATCTCCCAGCGGAGCAACCTTGCGCACATATACCAAAGCACCCTTTGTTATGCCCATATCCATTATGCGCCTTCTAACGGCTCCCTCACCTTCAAGCTTGCTAACCCGTACCGTTTCCCCACACTTAGTTTCTTTCAGCGTTTTCATATATTGCCCTCTTTCCCATAACCTCAGACCATAATCCTGCTTGCCATACTTTTACTGAGTGCAACGCGAGTGTCTTTTACATTCACAATTATATTTTCTCCCATTTTGGATATAACTGTAACACTTCCTCCCTCAACAAAA
The DNA here is from genome assembly GCA_944386395.1 of uncultured Clostridia bacterium. GTDB lineage: Bacteria > Bacillota > Clostridia > Oscillospirales > JAAYOS01 > CALXAZ01. The sequence continues at coordinate 10,556 of CALXAZ010000171.1, read as the reverse complement.
CCCAAACTGGCAAGAAAGCGGCGGGTCTCATCTTTCCCGCTTATCTTTTTTACAATGTTCTCCTGTCCGGAAACAGCCATAGTCAACGGCATATATGTACTCCTCTCTTTTAAGTTAGCATCAGCTAACCTTTGTGATATTAGTTTACCATTGCTAACTTTATTTGTCAAGCCTTCCCTACAAAAATTTTCCGCCTTGCGTAACTTGTTGCAATATGTTACAATATAAGCAGTTAGGACATGCTTCCTTATGTAAATCTTCCAGTCACCTATATGGGACAAGGCGCTATTCCTACAGCGGAGAACTTCCGTTACTACAACGAAAGGCAAGGTAATGCGATGAAACCCATGAAAATCCAGGAATCTGCAGAGAACTACCTCGAGGCTATTCTTATGCTTAAGCAGGAAAAAGGCATGGTGCGCTCTGTTGACATTTCTCGTCACATGAACTTTACAAAGCCAAGTGTAAGCCGTGCTGTTGGGCTTCTGCGCGATAACAACTATATAATTATCGATACCGATGGCTGGATTGAGCTCACCGATGCCGGAAGAGAAATTGCTGAAAAAATATATGAAAGGCATCAGCTTGTTACCAAATGGCTAATAGCCCTTGGGGTTCCTGATGACATAGCAGCTGAGGATGCCTGCCGCATCGAGCACGATCTCAGCAGCATCACCTTTGAAAAGCTTAAGGAGCACATCCTACGACCGAATAAATAATATTTTGCTCATCCACATTTTTATCCGATGGCGCTTATCCCTCCCAGCTTTGTACATGAAGTGGAGCAAGATATGCCAGTTTGCCACGCTGCTTTAAGCCGCAGGAACATAATCTGCTGCATAATTATGAAATAAAAGAGGTATCCGGTCCAGACCGGATACCTCTTTTATTATAATATCAAAATCTTTTTGCTCAACGTATGCTATCGCCCAAAATTGACCTAGCAAACAAACAATATTTATCTTGCATTGTACCTGTCAAGTGCGTCCTGATATATTTCGATGCAACGGGCAATATTCATGTTCTCGACCATTGACACATATTCATCCCACTCGTCGAGACTGCGTATACCAGTGATAAACTGCATAACGCTTTCATTTACATACGTCTCTATGTCGCCATAGATCGTTGCATATTCACTTGCTTCTTCAGCGGTAAGCGTTACAGGAGGCATCATCCAATCACCGGAAGAACTGTCTACCCATGCCTGCGGTCCTTCGAGAACTTCCTCGGTATACTGATCGTTCTCACGTATCCACATGTAATATCCGCCATATGTGCTGTCGCAATGCATAGTGGTCATATCAGAAAGGGTGTACTCATCATTGTGGAGGAAAAAGTCATTGAAGTGCGGCAGACCGTCGTCGCCCATCTCCCAGGTTAAACCTTCTGTTCCGTAGTTGCAGATGAACGCGCCCTCATCGGCATAACGATAATCGAGCCAACGCATAAGCGTTTCGATGTTACCATCTTCAACCGCCGCTGTGGTCGGGAAAATCGGAGTGGTTCCGCAAATCTCGTTAAAGTTACGGAAATGAACCTCGCTACCTGCTGTCTTTGTCGGGAACGGAACTGCTACAAGCTCGACGCCATCGTCAGGGTGCATTGCCGGCCAAAGACCTGCATATGTGTAAACTCCCATATCCATTGCTCCAACCTTATCCTGCAGGAACTGAGTCTGAGCATCCGTGCCGGTACGGGTATAGAAATCCTGGTCGACAAGCCCCTCTTTGTACCACTGATTAATCATAGTAAGATACTCGCGGAAACCTTCGTCTATAAATCCATATTTAACCGTACCGTCCTGATTATAGAAGCTGCCGGTTGTGTCATAGCCTGCTGTAAGCCCGTTTGCCAGAGAGCTATAGCCGTCCTGGCTGAGGAAAAGCGCATTGGAAACACCAAGGTCATTTTTAAATGCTGTAAGCATATTGTACCAGTCGTCATACGTCTCAGGTGTGCTCATTCCAAGCTCGTCTAGCCAATCCTGGCGGACCATTGGACCACACCAAGAGGGCTGCTCGCCCGACTGGACATTGTTCATAAATATAGCGCCGCCGTCTGTTGTGCACTGCTTTGCAATATTCTCATTCGACTCAAAATATTCAACAAACGTAGGGGCATACTGCAGATAATCGGCTACATCAATATAAACCCCATCCGCTATCGCTTTATCAACACCGCCTGTGTACGCTGGCTCCTGAGCATTGCCAACTCTTGCCATGATAGCATCCTGATATTCCTGCGAAACTATCATGATGTTAAACTGCTCCTGAGCACTCGTTGTGGAGGCACATACCCATTCAACATGTACGTTTGTGTTTTCTTCCAGCGACTTGTTAGCACTTACCTCGTTTGGATCCGCTACAAGGGTAGAACTGAACGACCTCCAGATGCTTATTGTAGTAGTGTCGTCGGTTATCGGCATCTTGTAGACATATTCTGTTGTCTCTTCGCTGCCGGTGGTGGAATCGCCTTCTGTTGCCGCTGTTGTGCCATCTTCATTTCCGCAAGCTGCCACCATGCCGAAAAGCATCACCAGCATCAGCAGAAGCGCCGAAACTCTGATCTTTTTCATTTTCTCACACTCCTAATATTTTTCCAGCTTTGCCGCAGTCTGTCCCGCAGCCTTGATAATTATATAACAATTTATTTTTTATGCAATACACAAACTTAATAAATATTCCACATTTTGTAATCGTTTCATATACATATTATTCAAAATCTATCCAACATCTCTAAAACATTTTTCTCTATTTTTGTTGCATCTACAAGCTTTTTAGCAACTTTTTCGACATTTATCTTTTTTAATACATATTAACGCATTAAAGTGGCAACGTCCTTTTGTCTTTTAATTTACAGCGTTTTTTCGATTGAATTTCCAAAAATCAGTACTTTAAATTTTAGATATAGCTTTTGGGTATTTTACTACTAAATGAGTACACAACACAAAAAGAAATTTTTTGACAATTTTTTGACGATTTTAGTCTTCTCCTAAGTACCATCCCCGTTTTTCCCTGTGTATATATCATTGTCAGCTTCTACCACTCTTATACACACGTATATCACAATATTGACTGGCAAAACATAATATTTGTATTTACTCATAGGCAAAAAATCCGCAGGGATCTTACTCCCTGCGGTCAATCTATCTTATTGCTTTAACTTGCTTATTATCTCCTGCATAGTCCTACTTGCTTCCATAAGCGTCCTCACTTCGTCGTCGCTGAAGCGTTCAAACAGCTTTTCCACTTCTTCAACAGCACGCTCACGGTGTTGCTGGATAAGCTCTTTGCCCTTTTCGGTAAGACTTACCCAAACAATGCGGCGATACTCCCTATCGTTTATCCGCATAACATACCCTTTGTTTTCGAGCTCGGTAATGATCTTTGAGAGCTGCTGCGGAGATATGGCAACCTCTTCTGCAAGCTTGGACATATTTACATTTTCCCAATCTCCCAAGATTATCAATGTACGCATCTGGGTCTTTGTTATGTTTTCCTTACCGGACTCCATCGGCACCGCCATGGCTTTTCGGAACAACGGATACATGTCAAATAGCGTCTTTATAGCCATCCTTCTGAGACTATTGTCCATTACACACACCCTTTTCAATCTCTTTCTCCCTTATACGACATAAATTTGCCGTACAGTTATAATTATAAATATCTTTCCTTTTAATGTCAACTGTTCACATTTATTTAATTGTAAAATTTCACACATCTGAGACTTCGTTGAGGTAAGCAGTAATTCCGTTAAATATCCCCTCTGCCATGTCGTGCTGGTATTCGCTGTCCAGCAGGCTTGTAAGTTCATCTGGATTTGTCATAAATCCGCACTCAACAAGCACTGCCGGCATTTCAGCATAGCTTAAAACAACAAGTTTCGTCGCTTTCATTTCCCGACTGTTTGCCCCAGTACTCTCTATAAAAGCAGAATCTATGTACTCACCAAATTTTTCACTCTCATCCGACCCCGGATAATAGTGTACCTCTGCTCCGTTTACACTTTCGTCATCCTCATATGCATTGCAGTGTATACTAACAAACAAATCAGCTTTATTACTGTTTGCTATTTCATACCTTGTGCTTAGATATAGAAACTCGTCCTCTTCACGGGTCATCACAACATTTATCCCCGAGTCCTCCAGCATATCCCTCAGCACAAGTGCAACAGCAATATTTATCTCTTTCTCATATACCTCATCATCCGTATCCTCGAACATAATATTTCCCGGATCACTGCCACCATGCCCTGGATCTATCACCACAGTTATCCCCAGCTCTGCGTTTTCCTCTTTGGTATATTGCTGCGTGTTTTCTTTCTTATCATATGTAGTAATTTCTGTCTCATTTTCACTGCTTTCCCCGCAGCCCGTAACTGACACAGCACAGATGAGCAGCGTCGTAACAAGCGCCGCTGCCCTCAGCTTATCTTTAATTTTCACTTTTTACCCCCTATTACTCAAAATCTGTTACTGTATATCCGTTTTCCCTAAAGTTATCTATCACATCCCCCAATATTGCAGTATTGGTAGATGATACGGCATGCAGTAGGTATATTGCTCCTCCATGCGCCCTTGAAGTCACCTTTTCATAGGCAGCCTGCTGTTCAGGCTGGTCGTTTACGTCCCAGTCAACATACGCAAAGCTCCAGAACATCGTGGTATATCCCAGCTGTTCAGCAATCGCCAACGTCCTCTCGGAGTATTCTCCCATAGGAGGACGAAAATATTTCATTTCGTATCCAAAGTTTTCCAGCACATAGTTGTGCAGCTCAATTATCTCATTGGCAGCATCCTCCGTCGACAGAGTTGGCATTGACTTGTGATTAGTACTGTGATTTCCCACTATATGCCCCTCGTCTATCATGCGCTGGACCAGTTCTGGGTTTCTCTTCACATAATCCATGGTACAGAAAAATATACCATGACACCCCTTCTCAGCAAGGATGTCAAGTATTTCCCCTGTATATCCCTCTTCATACCCCTCGTCAAAAGTGATATATATATTGTCACTCTCAGGCGCTATAAACAAAACATCGTATCCGTTGTATTTTTCCTGTAACGAAGTACATCCAGTTGGACGGTTATGCTCGTCCACCTGTGTCCCCTGTCCAAATCCGTTTTTTGTGTTGTCCAGCTTCTCTATTTCGGCAACATCCAGATTTCCTGTCCCTAGCTTCTATGGCTATACCATATCATCAACATCCAGATCTGCCATAACCACCTACACAGAGGGCTCCGTTGCCTCCTTCGTTGCCGTGCTATCCTGCTGTGTACCCGTCTCAACATCAATCTGGCAGGCGGCAAGCGCCAGAAACATCGCTCCTGCCAATAGTACTGATAAAAATCTTTTCAAAAAACCTCCCCCTTTCTTCTGCATTTCCCAGCAAAAATTGCCAAAACCCCTATAAAATAGTACGTCCCTCTAACAGGACGTACCTATCTATCCCGCAAAACCGTACATATAAACTAAATTCTGCCATCAATTATCTATATACCAACAAATTTCCAAAACATCTTTTTTTATTATATCACACGAAATTTTTTGATACAATTTCACCGTACAGAATTTATAAAAATTTAAGTTATATGCGGCTACATGTCACAATATTATTTTGCTTTAATCCCCTTAAAGATACTCTGGTAAATTTTTGTTAAATATAGTTATTTATGTCACCCAAACTTCTTGACAAATATATCCTTTTCATCTATCATAAAAATATATATAATGAAGGGAGAAATACATAATGAACAAAGCTTTCCAAATTATTAAAGATGTCCATGTATTTTATATCTCCACAATAGACGGGGATCGTCCATCCTGCCGTCCTTTCGGTGCACTTTCCGAAATAGACGGTAAGATGTATACCTGCACATCAAATACTAAGGCTGTATTCGCTCAGATTTCAAAAAACGGGAATGTCTGCCTGTGTACTATGGGACAGGAACGCGAGTGGGTACGTATCAATGCACATGCCGTCGTTGAAAATTCAAGCGAACTGAAGGCAAAAATGTTTGACCTCAATCCTCATCTCCGCACGATACACAGCAGTGAAAATGACGGAGTGTTCGAGCTGATCCGCCTTGAAAACGGCACTGCGGAAATACATCACGGCGACGGCTCAATAGAGACAATAGATTTTTAACTTCAAGCTATTTTCAAGGTGGTGGGTGAAACGGAACTGGTTTTCAGAAAGGCGGAAGAATGCGACCGCGAAGCAATAATGTCCCTTTACCGATCCCTTTTAGGCTTTCCCGGTTGTGGATGGAACGAAGAGTATCCTTCGATAGAAGATGTGGACAATGACATTTCTGCGCGCTGCCTCTATTGCATTTCCCTATCCGGAAGGATAGTCGCCGCAGCAAGAAGCGGGGCGGACAGCGACACAGATCTGTTCCCGCTCGACAGCTCTTTTACAAGAGTGTGCGAGCTATCACGAGTAGGCGTTGCTTTAGACATGCAGGGGCAAGGGATAGCACAGTTGCTGATAAAAAATATTTTTCAAGAGATGATTACGCTCGGATTTGATGGAATTTGCCTTCTCGTGGACACAACAAATCCATCTGCAATCGCTCTATATGAAAAGCTTGGTTTTACCCGTTGCTGGCGAACGTTTATGTACGGTCGCGACTTCTACTGCTATCAGCGGAGCCTCAATACACCCACCACCTAAGTGGGATAGTGGATAAAAATTTTAACGGCGGACATGTCCGCCGTTTTTTATTTCACGGTAGATAACCTTTTTATATCTCCCGTTACATCTTTTTGAGAATGTCACACAATATCGACTCATGTACCTTCTCGTCTTCTATTATGCGTTGCAGAAGCGACTGTATATCTCTGTTGTCTATCTGCTCGATATGCCTGCGGTATGTCAAAATAGCCTCGCGCTCTCCATCCAAATCCGACTTGAGCTGTTCTCTCATACTCTGTCCATAAGCCACAAACTTTCCACTCCAGTAATTCCGCCCCAGAGCGCCCTGACCCCGATAGACGGGATGTATTCCAAGCTGGATTATCACTTCTCCCAGCAGTGTCATATGATGCATTTCAACCATCGCTATCTGCCTTAGTATTTCTGCCACTTTCGCATTTCCACAGCGTTCAACAATACTATGATACATATACTGAGTAATTGCTGTAAGCTCACTGTGCATTCCGGCATAGTCGTCAAGCAGGAGCTCTGCGTACTGCCTATTCTTAAAATCCAAGGTTATCTCTGGGTAAGCTCCCTCAGCCCTATATTTTATTTCCATCTTTATCCTCCTAATATGTAGATTTAAGCTGCATTTTTTATATTATGACATGAAAAAGCTATTTATTCCCGTTATTTTAAATTTAACATAAGGACCTGCCTGTATGGCAGGTCCTTAATTGCTATTTATTTGTGAAATCCTTTTTTGCCTTCATGATTTGCGCAGTTATTTATGTTGTTTTGTATTGATGCTCCAAGCCCATTTGCGCCAGCAGCGCACGGATCGCACGCCGGACCATTTGAACAGCCGCAGTTACTTTCTGTGGTGCGGACCGGCGGGAAGAATTCATCAACAGGGAATTCTATATGCTCAAATATGCTGCACGGGCTGTCATCTCCAGAGAAGCTGCACTCCTTTTTGGGCATATAGAAATCATAAGCCGGCATAACAAGCTGAGTGTCTCTTTCCAGTCTGATTATGCTAAACTGCCCTAGCGTTACATACAGCCTGTTTTCTCCATCAGATGTGACAAGCTCATCATCAAAAAATCCACATATCGCACTTGGGATATCGCAGCACTCATTCCCCGTGCCACAGGGGCAGTTGCACGCCTCTACAAGCTTTATATCCAGCGCAATGGGCTCCACAGCTTCGACTACTGCCGTTGGCATGTTGGACCGCATAAGGAGCTGTTCATCTATTCCGCTGGCAGTCATCTTGGAGCTAAATATTTTTGCATTTCCCTCGCTGCCAAAAAGAATTACTCTCTTGTCAAATGTCGCAAGCCCGCACACCTCTTGCGGTCTACCAACACCGCAGAATGCATCAGCAGTTATACGATAGAAATATTTTACGTCAACCGTATAAAAACCTCTGTTGAATGATACCGGCTCGACATCGATGTACACCCAAAGCAGTTGAGCCGACCGCACCTTAACATTGATAGCTCTATCTATTATCGCCTGACATGAGCGCGTCAGATATACCCTCAAATCTTCCATGCAATCTTTATCTCTGCAACTGTCATATACTTTTGAGGTGTGTATATTTACAGGCTCTGTGCAGCTACGAAAGATGTTTTCCTGTCTTTCAGACATGTCTTTACCTCCTAACAGTAAGTTGAGGTTTGCCCTCGCTTTAGTGTATGCTGCTACAAAAAAGCGGTTACAGTTATCTTCATTTTTTCAAAGTAAAGAGCCCGCAGGATACTGCGGGCTCTTTTAATATCATAACAGCTGTACGATTCTATGTGTTATTTTGTGCATTTTTCGAGTGCCTGTCCAATATCGGCAATTATATCATCCGCATCCTCCAGCCCAACAGATATCCTGATGGTACCAGGCTTAATTCCTATATCTGCAAGCTCATCATCCGGCACCTGAGAATGTGTCGTCGCAGCCGGGCAACTCACAAGAGTCCTGCTATCTCCAAGGTTGGTAACTATCGACACAAGCTCAAGGCTATCGCAGAACTTTGCTGCCTGCTCGCGCGTTCCTTTTATGTCAAAGCAGTATACCGAACCCTGTCCCTTTGGAAAATACTTCATTGCCATATCGTAGTATCTGGAACTTTTTAACCCTGGATAACTTACCGATTCTACCATTGGATGCTTCTCAAGAAATTCTGCAACCTTTCTCCCATTTTCACTGTGTCTCTGCATTCTAAGACTCAAGGTCTCCATTCCCAGCAGCGTTACCCACGAATTAAACGGCGACTGGCACGCCCCTATATCACGCAATATATGCGTCCTGAGCTTTGTGATAAACGCCGCATCACCGCAGGCATCAGCATAAACTATGCCATGATAGCTTTCATCCGGCTCATTGTATTGTGGAAATCTTGGGTTATCCTTCCAACGGAATTTTCCACTGTCTACAACAAGCCCTCCCATAGCAGTCCCGCTCCCCGAAAGGAACTTTGTCGATGAATATATCACTATATCCGCACCATGCTCGATAGGCTTCATTAGATAAGGCGTTGCCTCCGTATTATCTGCAATAAGTGGTATACCAAATTCATGCGCAATCTGCGCTATAGCCTCAATATCAGGAATATCAGCAAGGGGATTTGCCATAGTCTCTATGAAATACGCCTTTGTGTGCTCATTTGTGTATCTGCGGAAATTTTCCGGATCGTGCGCATCTACCATATGAAACTTTATACCCATCTGCGCAAAGGTTTTTGTCATAAGGTTAACCGCACCGCCATATATCGCCTTTGCCGCAATTATCTCGTCTCCAGCGGATGCAAGATTGAGAAACGTCATCGTCATCGAGCCGTGACCGCTCGAACCTGCTAGCGCCCCAATCCCTCCATCGAGCGCTGCTATCCGCTTTTCAAGTACATCTGTCGTAGGATTCTGAAGGCGAGTGTATATGTTTCCCTCCTCCTCAAGTGCAAAAAGCCGGCGCGCATGCTCGGTATTATTAAAGCTATATGCGGACGTCATATATATAGGCACCGCACGTGCATTTGTGTCACTTTCTGGCGAATACCCCGCATGAACAGCAAGGGTATCGAACTTATACTCCATACTTATCGCTCCTAAAATTTAGTTTATCTGAAATCCGGATGGATCAGATCGCTATTTTGTGTAAGTACACCGCTCAGTTTTGTTCCATCTATAAGTATTTCAACACTTGACACGCTGTCCAGGTTGTTTATCAGCGTCATCGCTATCGATTGAAACAGAAGCGGCTGAGGTACTTCTCCAGTATAATTTTCTGCAAACTCTCTCGAAAAATCGATAATGCATTTTCCTTCGGATATTTCAACCGACCGGAGCATTGTCCCTCCCGGCAACTGAGAAAGAAATCCGTTCCCATCTATCCCCGTTATAAGCCTTTCAATTATCAACCATGGCATTTCAAATCCGCTAACAACCCCAATACGTGATATAACAGGCACCAAATATTCTCCTGCACTATCCACCATGTACACAGTTATTTCGGTTGCTGTCTCGTTATATACTCCACAAGCCGGCTCATAGCTGTACATAACCGCATTTTCGTATAGCCGCTCTCCATCAGAGAGATACCGAACCCCATCAATCCCATCTACCGTACATAAAGAATTTGTTATAGAGTACAGTATCTGTATCTCCTTTGCTCTCCCCAGCTCAGAAATATCTTTAAATTCAGCAGAGAAGTTTACATAACATATATTATCTTCTACCCCTATACTGACAAGGCTTACATTACTCTCCACCGTTCTCTGAAGCTCATCAGACGTCGGTCCCTTGAGAAGCTCTTCGATTATATACCGCTCTACTGTCTCATTTTCACGCACTACAATATTTCTTGTCTCCGGAACTACATATTGTGCATTCCCATCGCTGAAATATATTGTCGTTTCG
>CALXAZ010000170.1 GCA_944386395.1 uncultured Clostridia bacterium | reverse complement strand
TAGACAGCGAAAGGCTGCTGAAGATGTGTATCCTGCACGACTGGGGCGAGGCTGTGACCGGGGACATACCGGCGTTCAGGAAGCTCCGCAGCGATGAAAGGATAGAAAGGGGCAGCATGTTAAAGCTGCTGGAAAAGCTTCCGGATGGGCTGAGGGAAGAATTTTCGGAGATATATGATGAATATGAGAGCCTTTCGAGTGCGGAGGCGCGCGTATGCAGGGCTCTTGATAAGCTCGAGACCCTCATACAGCACAATCAGGCAGACATATCCACGTGGCTTCCGCTGGAATATGCGCTCAACATGACCTATGGGAACAGGGAGACAGAATTTTCCGTCTATATGACTGAGCTGCGTGACAGGATAAGGCAGGACACGCGGGACAAGATACGGGCAGAGGCACCCGAAATGCTGACGGAGGGCAGGATGGAGATAAGAGAGCTTAGCTTGGAGGATATATATACGGGGATACTCGACGGATTTGACAGGAGGCAGGAGATAAAAAGGCGCTGGATATGCGATGATGGTGAATGGAAGATTGAGAAGTGCGATATTGTGGACGACTGGAGCGAAGAGGAACGTCGCGGACGTGAGGAGAAGCTCCGCCGGATAATTTCCGGGGGAGGCGATGCGATAGGCGCGTTTGAAGATGGGATACTGCGCGGTTTTGCATGTCTTGGAGGAGGCGTCTGGGGGAAGAGCGCAAAATATATTGTGCTGGAGCAGCTGCATGTCTCAAATGGCTACCGGGGGAAGGGCACAGGGAAAAAGCTCTTTGCGGCGGCATGTGAAAGGGCGAGGTCGCGCGGCGGGGAGAGGCTTTATATATCGGCAAATTCTTCGCTTGAGACGCAGGGATTTTACAGGGCCCGTGGATGTGAATACGCCTCTGAGGTGGATGCCGAACATGCCGCGGCGGAGCCCTTTGACGTACAGATGGAATACATACTTTAAAGGTACGGGCAGAAGAGCTTGTGCCTTTTGCTTTATGCAGATAACGGCGTGGGAAAAGATTTCTCTTCTGGGAACAAAAGGGGCTTTAGTTGCGTTTATACCAACAGGGATGTCCGCTCTTTTTCGAGCATTATTGCTTTACATTTGGGTGTATACGCGTTAAAATTATCTGAAAGAGGAATTTTTTATCTTTGGGGGTAATATGGACCACAACATAAATGATGAGAACAAAAAGCTGGACGGTGCGCCGGAAAATCCATCGCCGGAGAGCGGGGAGCAGCCTGCCGGCGGAGAGGACGGAGGGAGAGCGCCTGGTGTGAGCTTGCCGCCGGATATGGCGCCACCGGCAGATAATGCGCCGCAAGCCGGGGGGAGCCTCGCGGCTGATGGTGGAGTGCCGGGCGAAGAGGATATCCCGGCTGAGGAGAATGTTCATGCCGGGGAGAAGAAGCTCACCTTTGAGGACATTCTGAACGGGGCAGGTATGGAGGACTTACGCAAGGGGGAGCTGCCGCCGCTCTGGGAGGGAGAGCCTGAGGGAAACCTAGACGAGCCGTTTTTTTTACCGGAGAGGGTATCCGAGCCTGAGTATGCGCCGCCGTATGAGCCGGGTGTGAAGAAATGGCTTGCGTTGGCATTTGCGATACCATTTGGACTGATGTGCATTATCTTTGCGTTTGGAGGGGTATTTCCTTTTGGAAACAGGCAGATAATGGTTATCGACTGCTGGCACCAGTATTTTCCGTTTTTGCTCGAGATGCAGAGCAAGCTGCAAAGCGGGGATTCGCTCTTCTACACATGGAACGATGGGCTGGGGACAAATTTTCTCGCACTGATATCATATTACTGCGCAAGCCCGCTCAACCTGCTGACTGTGTTTGTCCCGGCAGAGTATCTGAGGACGGCTTTTGCCCTGTTTGTTGCGATAAAGATAGGCTGCGCGGGGCTGTTTTGCGGGATATTCCTAAAGTCTACATTTAAAAGGAACGACCCTACAGTTACGATATTCGGATGCTTTTTTGCCTTCTGCGCCTTTATAATGGGTTATTATTGGAACGTGATGTGGCTCGACACTGTGGCGCTTTTGCCGCTGGTGGCTCTGGGGATAGTGTCGATAGTGCGCGAGGGCAGGTTTAAGCTGTATGTGCTGTCGCTTGCGGTGGCGCTGATATCAAATTTTGTTATCGGGCTTTATGTGTGCATATTTACGTTTTTTGCGTTTTTCCTGACGTGCATATGCTGCGGGACAGGCTGGCGGACATTTATAAAAAGGTTTTTCCAGATAGGGGTATACACGCTGCTCGCCCTGTCGCTGACGGGATTTATCCTGATGCCGGCATATATGGCGCTGCAAAATTCCTATAGCGCCACAAGCACCTTCCCCACGACATGGAAGCTCTATGAGAGCTTTGCTGAGATAGTGGGGAACCTCTCCGCCTTTGCCCAGCCGACGGTCAAGGAGGGGCTGCCAAACATATATTGCGGGCTTCCGTGCGTGCTGCTGGGGGTGCTGTTTATCGCTTCGCCAAAGGTGAAGCTCAGGCAAAAGATATGCGCCCTTTTTATGCTTATATTCCTGGTGGTAAGCTTTAATGTCAATGTTATAGAGTTTATCTGGAACGGGTTCCACTATACGAACATGCTGCCATACCGCTTCTCATTTCTGTTTTCCTTTGTGCTGGTGGCGATGGCATTTAAGGCCGCGCCCGAAGTGTTTACACTGGGGTACTGGAAATATATCCTGCTGGCTGTTGCCGGGGCAGGGCTTCTGGTGCTCTGCTGGATGACACATGGCATGTTGATAACTGCGATAAATGCAGCGGTCATCGCGCTGTATATTGCAATACCGCTCATATGCCGGAAAAGAAAATCGGGAAGAAAAGTTATGGCGGTGCTGCTTTGCATGGTGATGGGCGGTGAAATGCTGGCAACGGCGATAATCGGGGTGTGCTCTGTGGGGCTTACAAGCTACTCGTCTTACCCCGCAAACGGGCAAGAGGTTTCGGCGCTGATAGAAAAAATAGAAGATGGCGACAGCGGGTTTTACAGGATGGAGGTTGTCCCGTGGCAGACGCTGAACGACCCTGCGCTGCTTGGCTACAAGGGTGTATCCACATTTTCGTCGATTGCGAATGTGGGCGTGAGCTCGCTTATGATAGAGCTTGGCATAGCGGCGCAGAAGGCAGGGAACAGGTACTATTATACGCATCTGTCCTCGCCGCTGAACAACGCGCTGCTCGGGCTGAAATATTTTATTGTCAAGCAGCGGGAGCCGGCGGATAGCGTGTATCTGGAGAAGATAGCTGGAACGGAAAATGTCGTGGCATACAGAAATACGGCGTCGCTGCCTGTGGGCTTTATGAAA
>CALXAZ010000169.1 GCA_944386395.1 uncultured Clostridia bacterium | reverse complement strand
CCTCAGGCTGCTATGCTGCTTGCTCTTATGATGGCAGGTGCAGACGGAATCATATCTCCTCAGGCATAAAACTTGTAAGGATTTTAGCCGGCAGGAAGATATGTCTCCGTCAAATGCACACAATGTTCTTGTTCTGCATTTTCTGTGGCATATTTTATGTATGCCCCGGCTACACCGTTACAATGTTACTTATTTATAGCATTTTATATTTTTATGAAAGAGAGGCTCAAATATGCTGCAAAAGAATACGAAGCTTATCACCGAAACCGTTGACCCAGGACGTCTGTTCCAGACTGTCCATGAGGTCTCCTCATACCATCGCATCCAGGGTTCTCCCGGATTCCGCAAAGCCGCTGAGCATTGCCGCGACAAGCTTCTCCGTCAGGGCATCCAGGCAGAAGTTCTCTCCTTTCCTGCAAATGAGGATACAGTTTTTGATACATACCCCAGCTTTCAGGAGTGGTCCTGCAAGGGCGCTTACTGCGACATAGTATACCCCTTTTACAGAAGAATTGCCGATTACGACAGAGACAACATTTCCATTATACAAAAGAGTATCGGCTGTGACTATCGGGAAAACCCTCTCGAAGTAGTCCTTTTAGACAAAGGGGCAGACCCGTCAAATTATGAAGGTCTTGACCTCAGGGGGAAAATGATTTTTGTACGCGGAGATATAAACGCATACTACGACTGGGCCGTTGTTGAAGGCGGAGCTGCTGGGATGATCACCGACTACGTGCTTCAGGACGACTATGTTCGCGGGCGCTACGACCAGATCGACACTCTGCGCTATACCTCGTTCTGGTGGGAGAAGGGGCAACACCGCTCCTTTGGCTTTGTCCTCACTCCACGCGAGGGGGACCGGCTTGAAAAGGCAATACGCGATGCCGCAAAAAATGGCGAAAGCGTAAAAGTGTCATGCTATGTGGATGCAGAACTGTACGACGGCTCAATTGAAGATGTTTCCGCTTTCATTCCCGGGACCACCGACGAAGAAATCATTGTAACCGCACATTTGTGCCATCCCCGTTCCTCTGCAAATGACAACGCAAGTGGTGTTGCCGCTGCAATGGAACTTATCCGTGTGATAAAAGACCTCACCGAAAGCGGTAGGCTCGCCCCTCTGAAAAGGGGTATCAGGATACTACTTATACCAGAATTTACCGGAACATATGCCTATCTTGACAGGATACAGGGTGAGCGTAAGAAAATACTTGCCGGCTTCAATCTCGACATGGTTGGCGGCAAACAGCACGGCGGCTATGGTCCGATAACCCTGACCGACCTTCCCAGGAGTACTCCAAGCTTTGTTGGTGACCTTGCGGTGTTTGTACTAGAGGAAATAAAGCAGGAAGTTCCTCCGTTTGGTGGAGGAAAGGGTACCCCAATGTTCAACAGTGCCGTTGGAAGCTTTGCAGGTGGAAGCGACCACATGATACTCTCAGACCCCTGTGTTGGCATTCCAGCACTCATGCTAGGTCAATGGCCAGATAAATTTTATCACACTTCGAGCGACACCCTCGATATGATAGATCCTCACCTGCTTTCAAAATCCTGCTCGATTGCCGCTGCATATGCCTATGCTCTAGCTACGCTTGAGCTGGATGACGTAACGCAGATAATGAACACTGCCATGACGCGTCTTGCGGAGCATCTCGGCGATCTTATCACTGATAAAAATACAGGAAAGCTCTCAGAAGCAGCCTTTGCCGGTCAGGTCTACCGCCGATGCGAATATGCGGTAGACTGCGCGAGGGATTATACCCGGTTTTTCTCGGGAGAGGACAAGTCTGCAGTCGAGGCTCTTATCAAGTCTGAAGCTTGCCGCATCTCCTCTGTCGCCTCTGCCCTTACCGGTATCGACATCTCTAAAAAGCCTGCTCCACAGCTCTCTGTTGAAGATACAGAAAAATACTCCTATATTCCCGAAAGGGTCCACTTTACTCCTGTGCAGACAAGAAAAATGGCACATTCTTTCTCGCCTGAGCTTAACAAAAAGCTTGCCGATTTCAACAAAACCATGATGGGACGTCTTGGCATGCGCACAGCGTCATCCCTGATGTTCTATATAGACGGCAAGCGTACCGCCGCCGAGATAATGGAGATATTGTATCTCGACAACGGGAGCATAGATCCGGAAGCTGCCGATCTTTACATCAAGCTGATGGCAGAACTCGGCTTCCTTAGAATTAAATAAAGGAGAAATTTATATGAAACTTGCTATTATTTACTACTCTGACACCGGCAATACAAAGGCTGCTGCCGAATATGTGAAAACTGGTATGGAACAGGTCGAAGGCGCCGAAGTTGGAGTCTTTTCTCTCGAGGCAGTAGACGAGTCATTTATAACAGAGGCAAAAGCCGTAGTATTCGGTGCACCCACCTTCTACGCTGACAGCTGTTGGCAGCTCAAAAAATGGTTTGACGAAACCAAAATCTCTCTTGCCGGCAAGCTCGGAGGTACATTTGGTACTGCTGGATTCCTTCAGGGTGGCTGCGAAGTAGCACTTCAAAACAACATTGTACGCATGATGTGCAAGGGGATGCTCTGCTACTCTGGCGGCACTGCCCTCGGCAAGCCTCTCACCCATCTTGGCGCCATAGCACTCGATGGGCATGTGGATGCCGAAAAGGAGCAGTTTATAACCCTTGGCAAAAGGATTGCTGAAAAAGCAAAAGAAATTTTCTGATAGCTTGTAAATAAAACGGGGAGCGGTATGCTCCCCGTTTTATTTTGTCAATACCAAAATTCTTCCTTATCAGAGAATTATCTTATGTGCTCGAATTTTACCGGTGCGTATCCTGTACTGCGTATCGCATTTCTAAGCACAGCCTCCTCCACCTGCTGCTTTGTGTATACATCTACCCGTTTTTTTGACAGATCTACTTTTGCCCAGACTCCATCTATCCTATTTAGAGCATTTTCCACCCTCGTTGCACAGTTGCCGCAAGTCATACCCTCAACCTCTATCAGCAGCTCATGCTGGTAATTCCTTCGGTTCCTGTCACTAACCTTTATTTTTTCTTCTTCCCCGCTCTCACCGCCGCAGCATCCGTGCTTCAGCTTCTTTAGGTAGCTCTTTACTGAGAAAATACATATCAAAATAATTCCTATTATTATAACTCCATTCCAAAATCCACCCGGCATTATTATAACCTCCCCGCCTTTAAATCATCTATACAGTTAGCTATTGCTAACTGTATAGTACCACAAAATTATAGGTTTGTCGAGAGCTCCAGAAAATTTTTTATAATTTTAGTAAAGTAAAGCTTACCGGTTACGTGTCCACTCCTCAATATTGTAAAAAACATTATTCTGAGTAGGCTCCGCGGCACCTATGGACGCCCGGCGTGCAATAAGCATATTTGTCTTAAAAAGTATCGGCACTATCGGAGCTTTTTCTTCCACCTCCGCATAGAGCTCAGCCCGGGCGATATCAAATTCTCTATCTGCTGCTGCAAGCTCTAAAAGCAACATGTCTGTTTGCTCATCCTTATATTTACCAAAATTCAGCTCTCCGTCGGATGAAATAAGCTCTGATATGTCGAAATCCGCCGTCAGTTTAACCTCACCTAAGTACATATCAAAATCTCCAGCTTCGAGGGTCTCAAGATATTCCTCCCAGCTCAGGGTACGGAGATTTATCTTTATACCCGCATTTCTCATATCGCCGGCTATCCTGTTTGCCGCAGATAGCTTGTATTCATTATCTCGGCTTACGATAAAATCGATTTCCAGAGGAAGGCGGTCATCCGCCTCTCCATAGTCCAATACTCCATCATTATCACTATCCTCAATTCCAGCCGCATGGAGCTCGCTTGTAAACCGATTAATTGAAAAGCCTTCTCCATCAGACCATATATCGGGCTGTGAAGCAGGGAC
>CALXAZ010000168.1 GCA_944386395.1 uncultured Clostridia bacterium | reverse complement strand
TACCTATCCCAATCCCTGCCAACGAATAAAAAAGCAGCGCCATTACTGCCGTCGCAAGCATCGCATACACATAATCTGTCAGCACTGGGTCGGATGCACACTCTCGATATATAAACATAAGCCACATGCAGCACCAAAAAATTGGCACAAGCGCAAAAAACTGATATTCTGGAGCTTTTCCTCCAGAGCTCTCCCTGCACAAAAGAATTATTGATACCGCAGCAAACACAGTAAATATCCAGAAAATATAGTTTAAGACAGAAGCGTTTGATATACTGATAACAACTTCAGCCGCAACTGCTGCCATAAGCGAAAAAGCAGACAGCACTGCACATATCTTGACCATCTGGCTCTGGCTCTCAAGAGCACTGTAATATCTGGATTCTCTCAATTTTTTCTGAAAAGCAGAAATTATCAGGAAAATAACACCTGCTGCAGCGCTAAGCGCTATCAGTAAGGATGCCACAGGATAATCTGCTCTTGCCAAACCGCTCTCTTCAAATCCAAACGCAAGCTCATTTGCTCTGAGAAATGCGCCCACAAGACCTATGGCAAACGCAATTAGCGGAAGCAATATTCTCTTTTCCATTCGAACATACCCTTTCGAATCCTCAAATAATTTATCTTAAGTATTCTATCACAAACAGTAGATTTATTCCAGTCATTACCTTAAATAAAAATTTTTCAAATCCGAGAACAAACGTTTGAACTTTACTGGTATATATGATATAATGCAATTAATCAATATTTTTTATAGGTGAGATATATCCGCAAACCTCTTCTACTTTAACTGGAAAGGACCGCTCATATGAAAGAACTGACAAATAAGCAGAAACAGATATATGATTTTATTGTAGACTTCACTTCTACAAACGGATATCCCCCATCTATCCGAGAAATATGCCAGGCAGTGGGGCTAAAATCTCCCTCCTCGGTACATTCATACATAAAAATACTTCAGGATGCCGGATATATACAGAAAACCGACAAAAAAACAAGAGCTCTTACACCTGTATCCGGTGCGGCAGTTTATGGTAAAGTGCCTATCCTGGGGCGCGTAACTGCTGGACAACCCATACTAGCTGTCGAAGATATCGAGGGATATCTTCCTTTCGATCAAGACGGGATGACAGGTAGCTTTTTTGCTCTGCGCGTCGAAGGCAGGTCTATGATAAACGCCGGGATTTTTGATGGCGACTATGTTATCGTCCGCAAGCAACCAACAGCTCTTTCAGGTGAAATAGTCGTCGCACTGATAGACGATGAAGCAACGGTAAAGCGTCTCCGTACGGTGGATCATCAGATCTGGCTCATGCCCGAAAACCCAGAATATGAGCCGATCAACGGCAATAGCTGCACCATACTTGGAGTAGTAAAATCCCTGTGGCGGAAATATTAAAAGGCAAAGCGGAGCCGCAAGCGGCTCCGCAAACATACCGTTATATTAAAGCTTATATACTCCTTCGATATCACAGATGTTTCTTGTGTCAAAAACAATCTTGTTCTTCAGCTTGTCCATATTCTGCTTGATATGCGAATGTCCTACCATTATAACTACAAGATCGATGCTGTCAAGGAATTCATCAAAATCCATGATCTGCCCTTCGACCATCTTGTCACGGATAAAAGGATCATATATCTTGATACCTGTGGAAAGATGCTTTGCCATGCTTTCAAGCATCTGAAGCGTCGGGCTCTCACGTGTATCGTCTACATCCTCTTTATAGGTCAGGCCATACAAGCCAACACGACCAACTTCTGTCATCCCATTTTCTTTCATTATGCTGTGTATCCGTTCAAGAGTATATTCTGGCATCGAGTCGTTAATTTTCCTAGCTGCCAGTATGATATTTGCAAGACCCGGATAATCTCCAACAAGAAACCACGGGTCTACCGATATGCAGTGTCCACCCACTCCAGGTCCAGGAGACAGTATGTTCACCCTCGGGTGCTTGTTTGCAATCCTGATTATTTCGTATACGTCCATATTATCTGAACGGCATATTTTCGCAAGCTCATTTGCGTATGCGATATTTATGTCTCTGAACGTGTTTTCAACAACCTTAGTCATTTCCGCTGTACGGATATCTGTGACAACAAGCTCCCCTTTGCAAAACCTGCCGTACAGATCGCGGATCTTTTCGCCAATTTCACGTTCGTCAGCACCAAAAGTACGCGAATTATGCTCAAGCTCATATATCATATTCCCGGGGATTATTCTTTCTGGCGCATGGACTATATAGGCATCCTCCCCTATCTTTTTCCCCTTTTCTGCAAAAACAGGGCGAACAAAACGATCTATCGTGCCTGGGGATATTGTAGACTCGATAACCATGACGCTTCCCTTGGGACAGACATCCAAAACCATCGATGCCGCAGAAACAACATATTTTGGCTCTATCTTCCGCGAATTCTTATCATACGGCGTCGGCACCGCTATTATATATACATCAGCTTTGGGATACTCCGTTGTAAATCTTATTCCATTTGCTACCGCTTTTGCAAAGAGTTCTTCCAGTCCCTCTTCCTCAAACGTGATCTTTCCATTATTAAGCCTGTCCACAACGCTACTGTTGAGATCTACGCCAACGGTTTCTACACCGCTTGCAGCCAGCATAAGTGCTGTGGGCAGCCCTATATATCCAATGCCGATTACCGCTACCATATTTAAACCTCGCTTTTCTCAATTTAAGTAAAGTGTAACCTACAATCTATATTTTACAATATACCACAGCCAATAAGCATTTGCAATCAAAGATTGGGCGCATCTGCTATTCTGTGCCCGGCAAGGAGTTATTATGAGTTCAATATCACGGTATACCGATTTCGACACATTTTGCACCTTAGTGCAGGCAATAGGCTTTCTTCCCGTAAACTTTCGCTTAATGTCTGGAGACGAACTCACGTTTACTGTGAATACTCTGGCTGGAGATGGAATAAAATGGCATTCTGGCGACCCTGAACACGACCCATGGCAGTGGCGCATACGTGTGCTTCAGGAGCGTGACAACATTGCTTATGCAAAGCTTTTTGACCGTAAAACGGGCTATATATCCCGCAAATGGTATCCTGTGTTTCTATCTGCCCGGAGGTCTGGGTTTAGCTTTAATGAGGCATATGTCAGTGGCATTTTAAGCCATACCGCAAAAAAGGTATACGAGCTTATCGAACAATATGGAGCCCTTGCAGTACATGATATCCGCTCCCTTGGAAATTTCCCAGGGAAAGAGAAATCAAAGCTTGAAAGAGCTCTTATCGAGCTGCAGATGAGGATGTTCATCACTGTTTGCGGCGAAACCCAGAAGGTTTCGGCAGCAGGTGAACCCTATGGATGGGCAGGAACTGTATTTTGCAAGACCGAAGATTTCTTTTCGGAGTGCTTCCCGCTGTCTACACAGCTTGATCCTCTCGACGCATATGATACCATTCGAAAGCATATATTGAAGCTTTCACCCGAAGCGGATGAAAAGAGCATAAAAAAGCTGATATACCCCATTTGACATTTATTTCTTCAGCTCTAAAGCATAAATACATGTAAAAAGCGCGGACAATGTCCGCGCTTTTTCATACCAGCAAAATATTTACAAGTTTACAAGCTATTTAAAGCTGACCGTTTCATCAACTATATCGCAAAGCCAGTTCATGTCTTTAATATCATTTACTGTAAGGACATCATACTTTCCTACCCTAAGATTTCCATCTACATCATGTATCGGTCCTGTAAACGGATGAAGATGGGAGTGTGCGATATCGTTTTTAAGCAGATTTCCCAGTCTTGACGTATGGGTGCCAACAGCAGCTTCAACATTCAGCACATTAATTGCCCGCGCAGAAAACCCAAGCCAAAAATGTATGCTGTTCCCCTCAGCCGCACCATCCTTTCTCAGCATATCGAGGTTTCCATCAAGGTAATCTCCAACTATCTTTCTATAAACCCTTTCCCACCGCCATTCGGGCGCCGCAAGATACTCTATAATGCTTCCATTCCGATTTACTTGGCAAAGCATACCATATAAATTATCATAACTTTTAGGGGATATCGGATCATCTGTCGGATACTGGCAAAATACTACATCCGCACCCTTTTCCGCAAGCAGACGTCGTGCATTTGCATCCTCCTTACCGGAAAAATTTGTATTTAATATACATCTCTTCACACTGACATTGTGATTAACCAGACGCGCTCCAAGCGCAAAGGCATTCACACTATATGTTGTCTGCGAAGTCCTGAGCGGAGGATCTATAAATCCAAGTATATCCGTTTTGGTAAATGAAGCCGCCATTGCTCCAAGCAGGAAGGTAAATTCATACAATTTGCAAAAATATGTGTTCAGTCTCGCCGAAGTCTGTGTGTGGTTACAATTAAATACAATTGTATCCGGATTTTCCAAGGCAATCTGCAACGAAGCATGATCGAAAACTGAATTGACTGTAAAAAGTAAATCGGGCTTTCTCTCTGCTACTCTTGCCAAATCCTCATGCGCATTTTCTGTACTTATTCCGAATACTGCTTCTGTCTTTACCTTTCCGTCAAAGTATTTTTCCATATGTCTTCGCCCCAGTTCATGTGCTCTGGTCCAAGATGAAGTCTCCGGTGTAGAGCGATACGCGAATATTATCTCCGGTTTTCTTGAGATAATAGAAAAAAGCCTGAAGCCTCCAGATTTTTTCTGAACATCTGCAGATTCAATGGTAGTCGCAGCTCCCTTTCCTGCAATGAGGCTAAACTGAGCACCGCAGTTCTTTACTTTTTCTGCCAGCTCATCATATGGAACTTTATATGGAAAGCCATATATCTTTACATATTCAAAAAATGCATCTCCTGTTGTAATGTCAAGATCTCGATATCCTGCAACGCTGTAATGACGCGCAAAATCCCTGTATACTGCCGGAAGCCACTCGTGCGGTTCCTTTCCACGCAATTCTTCATTGTTTTCAGCAAATTCCCTCGCCCGACGTATAAGCTCGGTAAACGTTCCTTTCTGGCTGAACCACATGTCATTAAAATAAAAGCCATGTGCATTATAATCGAGAAATTCATAATATATCTCTACTCTTGGATCTGAGCTATCTCTTTTAGGAACAAGTCTTATCACATTGGCATGTATTGAATATGCATCTACATAGTTTAGCACTGACACTCGCTTGTTCCCTTCGAGCACATAGAAACAGTTTAGGTATTCATACACCTTAATCGGATCGCGAATACCCTCGTCTATATGGCTAAGATATAACGACTGCCACTTAAAAGCAAATTCTGTACCTTCGTCCAAAAGAGGCATAAAGTTTCCCGCAAATGCATTGCTGCGGGCACTTGTATATGTTCCTACGATTTTTTTCAACGGTATCTCATGCAGACCAAGGTTTATTTCACCTACAGTATCTTCCATATCT
Organism: uncultured Clostridia bacterium; assembly: GCA_944386395.1. Lineage (GTDB taxonomy): Bacteria > Bacillota > Clostridia > Oscillospirales > JAAYOS01 > CALXAZ01. The sequence continues at coordinate 963 of CALXAZ010000168.1, read as the reverse complement.
ATTATGTCCTCGAGCACTGGAAGGTAGCCGGTCTCCCCATTTCTTCCCGCATGCTCGGAAAAATACTTTCTCCCCTGCCTTCTTGCATTGTTATACTCGTTAAGTGATTGCTGGGTCGCCATTGCTCCCTCTCCTCTCTATTCAGCCTCTCCATATTCCCTTTCAGTATAACATTCCCCAGATTGTGCCGCAAGATAAATTTCCCGCTAATATAGATTGTTTTTTTTATAATTTCTATGTAAAATAAAATCAGTAGAAAAAGAAAGGCGATATATTATGGCACTCAAGTATTTTACTGCCAAATTTTCAGTAGGCACAAGGGATACCGACAACTTTGGTTTTTGCCGTCCGTCATCCCTTCAAAGCTTTTTACAAGAAGCTGCCACTCTACACACTCTCTCCTTTGGAGCGTCGAGAGAGCAGCTCAACGATGCAATAGGCGTCATATGGATACTAATGCGCATACGTATTGAGCTTAGTGAGCCTATCCATTATCCATCTTCCCTCTCTATAACCACATGGACAGCTCCCATATCTGGCGCAGGTTTTATCCGTGAGTTCAAAATAGAAACTGAAGGCAGGGAAATTGGACATGCATCTTCTTTTTGGGTTATTGCCGATTCCCACTCCCATCACATCGTCCGTCCATCTGAAGCCCTGAAGATAGTAGATTTTTCGCCAGTGGACAGTGCCAAGTACACCCCAGCAGGAAAGCTTCATCCAATCGAGCCTCTCACAAACTGCCCTACAATACATGTTAAATACAGCGATCTCGATATAAATAATCATGTAAATAATGCACGATACGGCGACTTTGCATGCGATTCAATAGGTTTTGAACGCATGAGAGGAAAATTTGTCTCTCTCCTGCAGATCAACTTTAATCTCGAATGTCTCCCCGGACAAGAAATTTTTATCTCTTCGGGAAACAGGGATTGGACATATTATGTCCTTGGGGAATCT
>CALXAZ010000167.1 GCA_944386395.1 uncultured Clostridia bacterium | reverse complement strand
GAAGATATCAGATGATCCCGGCAGGGAGGTTATCCTTGCCGACAGCAGCCCTCCTGTACAGCTCTCAGCGGTAGAGATTGTCATCCCGCGCTCACGCAAAAGATTGGACACAACCTCCTCAAGGCTCTCCACATCAACGCCATATACGACATCTTTCAGTATCCTCTTTATCTCCTCAACCACAGGCTCTGTCATCGCAAATGCTTCTTCCCGGCTCTTCGCCTTCGCCGTGACACGCAGCATGCACTCTCCATCCTTTGCATATGGCGCAACCGTAGGGTTTGTATAAGTGGATATCATATCATAAAGTGTTGCTTCCATCTGGCTCTCGCCCATCCCAAACACCCTTACATTTCTCGATACAAGGACAGAGTCGGACAGCGCCGCAAGATATGGCATTGCGCGGTATTTGAACATTGGCCTGCACTCGCGGGGCGGTCCAGGTATCATTATCACATACTGCCCATTCGCCTCAAATGCAACTCCAGGCGCGGTGCCCCAGTCATTTTCAAGTACGGTGCAGCCCTCAGGAAGCCACGCCTGCCTGAAATTGTTCTCAGTTATCTTCACATTCGGGCGGCTGTTAAAATAGCTCTTTATCTTCTCCATGCTCGGCTCATGCACCACAAGCTTTTTCCCAAAGCATGCAGCGACAGTTTCCTTTGTTATGTCGTCAAACGTAGGTCCCAGCCCTCCCGTGGTTATGATAATATCGGCGCGGCTCTTTGCTATCTCTACTGCCGACTTTATCCTTTCGGGATTATCCCCTACAACCGAATGGAAAAACACATTTATCCCCAGCTCAGATAACCCCTGTGAAATATCCTGCGCGTCCGTATTGGCAATATTTCCAAGAAGTAGCTCGGTGCCTATCGAAAGTATCTCCGCTGTTTTACTCATAAAATTTCATCCCTTTATGTAAATTTATTTATATTCCCAGACAGCTCAGTGGTGAAGCGTGACTGTGACGGTCTCGATGTTCTCCAGTGCTTCGCGCTCGAGCGCCGCAAAGTCCACCCCGCTCTCTGCCCTCTCCACCTCTTCAAGCACAGGCTTTGTCCGTGGGTGTTTCGGCGTGAATACTGTGCAGCAGTCCTCATACGGGAGTATCGATGTCTCAAAAGTGCCTATCCCTCTGGATATTTTCACAATCTCTTCTTTATCCATCCCCACAAGAGGTCGGAACACCGGCAGCAACACCGCAGCCCCTGTTACCCCCATCGCACGTACCGTCTGGCTTGCAACCTGACCCAGGCTCTCCCCCGTAATAAGCGCATCGCATCCCGCCTTTTTTGCTGCAAGCTCTGCTACCCGCATCATCGAACGTCGCATTATCAGTGTAGAATACTCCTCAGGGCAATTATCACGTATCTCCTCCTGGATCTTTGTGAATGGCACAACATGGACATTTAGGTTGCCGCAATATCTCGTCAGCAATTTTGCAAGGTCGAGGACCTTTTGCTTTGCCCTCTCAGATGTATATGGGTAGCTGAAGAAATGTATTGTTTCAAGCTCGAGACCACGCTTTGCCATCATATATGTTGACACCGGGCTGTCTATTCCGCCCGAAAGCAGGCTCATTGCCTTGCCCGATGTGCCAATGGGCAGCCCTCCGGCTCCTGGTACAGGGTCGGTATGCACAAACGCCGCATAGTCGCGCACCTCAACATAGACTGTAACCCCCGGATTGTGTACGTCCACCTTGAGATGCGGAAAACTCTCCGCCAGCTCCCCTCCAACCATTTTCGATATCTCGGGCGACTTTAGGGGGAAGGACTTGTCCGAGCGCTTTGACTCCACCTTGAAGCTCTGCGCCTCCATCAGTTCTCCCCTGAGCCTCTCCCTGGCACACCCGATTATAGCATCCATATCTTTCTCGCAGGAGTATGCCCGACAGAGGGATATTATCCCAAATACCTGCCCAGCCGCCTCAAAAACAGCGTCCATATCCGTCCCATCGTCCTCCGGCTCTATATATACAGTGGACTGTACCGAATAAACCCTGAACTTTCCTAGCTTTACAAGCCTATATTTTATGTTTTTTATCATCCTCTGCTCAAACTGGCGCCGGTTGAGCCCCTTGAGCACAACCTCGCCCATTTTTGCAAGTATAACTTCCATCTTTATCATACCTTCCCTTGTTTCAATTACTCTTCTTTGCCCGCTTCTAGCATTGTTCGGACATCATTTTGAAAGTTTATTGGCATCTCGCTTTGAGTTATTGTCCTTGTGATATACCCATTATCTTCAAGATAGTCGAGTATTTCGGGAAGCGCCTGCACAGTTTTTTCCGTATCGTGCATCAGTACCACGGCATTCCCCTGGACCCGTTCCAGACCGCTTATCACGTTTTCTGCCAGCGCAGCAGCATCCGCATAATCGAAATCAAGCGCATCCACATTCCAATCCCAATACCGGTACCCCGCATCTATCACCGCGTCACGCATTTCCTGCGTGACCGCAGAATATGCCGAACCCCATGGAAAGCGCACTATCCTGGTTTTGGCACCGGTTATGGCATCAAGCGCGTCGTTTGTCCGTTCAAATTCATCAAGCACACTCTCCACAGAGGCGTACATCTCCTCCTCTACGTGAGAATATGTGTGCAGCCCCACTGCATGTCCACTGCCAACTATTCTCCGCAAAGTGTCGCTGTACTCTGCCATCCTGTATCCAGCTGTGAAAAATGTCGCTTTTACCCCATACTCATCGAGCACATCAAGCAACCCGGAGGTATACATATTCGGTCCGTCGTCAAAGGTCAGATAGACCACCTTTACTGTGCTCTCAGGTTCGGTCGGGTCGCTGGGCTCGGTCGGTTCGGTGGTTCCGTTTGGTTCGGTAGATGGCTTTTCCAACGTATCCGAGCTGCTGGGCTCGGTCGGTTCGGTAGTTTTTCCCATATATATTCCGTAAAGCTCGTTCATCTCGTCGCGCCTTGAATTTTTGAAATCGTACGTAGATATGGTGCTGGTGGTAACAAGCCTAACTATCGGTGCAGGCGCGGCGTTCATATAGGTATATGTTATTCCAAAATAGTTGCTGACAAAGGCAGCGGGAACATACATCGTATCATTTCTGTATATGACGCGATAGTCGTATTGCTGCATCGAATCATACGCCAGATAGTTTAGAAGGTCAAATGTCAGCGTATTCGTCTTATTATAAAATGTGAGTGTGTAGTAGTCCCTGTTATATGAGTAATATATCCCCAGGCTCGAGTCTCCAAAGACGGTATACGGAAGATACAAAAGCCCCCCTCGCATTACAGGCAGCGTAGAATCGTTAAGCGGCCGTATCGTGTCATTTACTGCGGTAAAGCACACCTCACCTACCGCATTTGCAGGCAGCGACCCCGCAAGCATTGTAAATATGATAACAAGCAAAAGGCTCCACGCAATATATTGCTTTTTCATAAATCCCCCTTAAATCAGGCACAGATCCTACCTGAATACAGATATTGGCACTCTCTTCCGCAAATCATCCTATCTAAAGCAGTTGTATAGGACGCATCTCCGCAGGCTGTTACTTTTCTTCAACAAAAAAGACCATTTTTGATTATTATACCACATCCGAGCCAAAAAAACTACAAGCAAGCGCGTTTCCTTTTTTATCTGCCTGTTCCAATACATCCAATCCATGTCCGCATGCTTTTCACGATTTCTTTAGCATAAATCCCGCCTTCTGCCCTAAAATATATACAAAAACTGCTTTTCCTCTTTTCAACTCAATTTACAAGTGCTATACTATTTGAAAAGCGGAACACGCTGTTATACCGGTCAAAATACGGAAATAAATTATAGATTGGAGATACTGAAATGCCCGAGATCAAGGTAACTCTTACCACAAATCCAAAACAAAAACCAGATCAGAGCAAGCTGGGCTTTGGAACATATTTTACCGACCATATGTTCCTTATGAACTACGAGGAAGGCAAGGGCTGGTATGATCCCCGCATCGTGCCCTATGGTCCATTCGAGATCGATCCCGCCTGCATGGTCCTGCACTATGCACAGGAGATTTTTGAGGGGCTGAAGGCCTACCGCACACCCTCTAGCGAGATACAGCTCTTCCGTCCGTGGGAAAACTTCAAGCGGCTCAACATCTCTGGAGAGCGCCTCTGCGTCCCACCGGTCGACGTGGATTTTGCTGTCGAGGCTGTAAAAAAGCTTGTTGATATCGAGTCCGACTGGGTACCTTCCGAGCCCAACACTTCTCTATATGTCCGCCCGTTTATTTTTGCTACCGATAATCATGTAGGTGTACATGCCTCACGGACATACCTCTTTGCAATAATACTAAGTCCGGTAGGCGCGTATTACGCCGAAGGTCTCAATCCGGTCAAGATTATGATAGAAAACGAGGATGTACGTGCAGTCCGCGGGGGTATGGGCTATACAAAAACCGGTGGAAATTACGCCGCATCCCTCCGTGCCGGCGAACGCGCAGCAAAAGAGGGCTACTCCCAGGTCCTTTGGCTGGATGGAGTTGAGAGAAAGTACATAGAAGAAGTAGGCGCAATGAACGTATTTTTCAAAATAGACGGTGAGATAATCACTCCTGCCCTGCTCGGTAGCATACTTGCCGGCATCACGCGCAAATCATGCATTGAGCTGCTCCGCTCCTGGGGCATGACTGTTACAGAGCGCAGGCTCTCTGTGGATGAGCTTATAGAAGCCGCCGACAATGGCAAGCTCGAAGAGGCGTTTGGCAGCGGTACTGCCGCGGTCATCTCACCGATAGGCGAGATATCCTTTGGCGGAGTAAAACACGTAATCAATAACGGTCTCATCGGTGAAACTACCCAAAAGCTCTACGACGAGCTGACCTCCATCCAGTGGGGCAAAGCCGAGGACAAGTTTGGCTGGACCACCAAAACAAAATAAATGCTAGAGGGAAGGGTACGCTCTTCCCTTCTCTATTTTACACAGATAAGTCGGAGGGAACATGGATATACAGGAACTTATTCTTCGTTACGCACAAGATGACAGCCAAAAAATACTTGGGCGCAGGCTCTGCGACCTTGCTGCCCGAAGCGAAAAAGAGGGTTGGTTTGTCTCCACCGGCTTCATCTCACCGTCTGAACAAGCCTTTTGCAGTTTAATACTTCCAAAAATTGGCTGCGGCGCTGCCCTGGACGGAGGATTTGACGGCGCGGAACGCGCGTGTGCAATATTGTTCCCCGAATATCTCGATGCTCCAACACGCGAACAGCCAGATTTTCCTATTGCTGCCCTCTCTGTTGAGCACGCCCTTCCCCTTACACACAGAGATTTCCTCGGTGCCGCGCTCGGATTAGGCATAAAACGTGAAGCTATCGGCGACATACTTGTCGGCACTCACAAAAGTATTATATTGATATCCCGCAGCATGCTTCCGTTTTTTCTGACCAGCTTTTCAAAAGCCGGAAAGACATATCTCTCTGTTTCCGAGCTTTCCCTATCAGAAATAATTCCACCTGAACAGAGATTTGAAGAGCAGCACAACACTGTGGCATCTCTTCGGATCGACTCTGTGCTCTCCGCCGGCTTCCGTATTTCGCGCGAAACAGCTCAGCAATCTATAAAGCGCGGGCTAGTTCAGCTAAACCACCGCGAGATTCTCGTTCCTTCTAAAGAGGTCCGCGCAGGGGATATTCTCACCTTACGTGGAAAAGGGAAAATTCTACTGTCTGAAGTGAACGGAGAAAGCCGCAAGGGACGGACTTGGATAACCATAAAAAGATATTTATAGTACACAATAAAAGAGGCGGCAGATAGCCGCCTCTTTTATTCTAATTTGCGATGATTACACGTACCTTGCCGCCCTCTTCAACGGTGCGGTCATAGTAGACAGTCATATCATCCGAATATGTCCTTGCTTGTGACAGATCGGTTATCCATTTATCCTGATCTGCCATGTATATGTGGACTGTCTCAGCAAGCGGTATCTTCATTCCCTCGCTTACCACATATCCATCTTCAAAATCACTGCGGGACACATCCTCCAGACGGTTAAGCTCTATGTAGTCGAGCACAGCCCCCGTCTTGCTCACAGCAATTCCTCCCGGTTTCTTTTGGTTTCCGTTCGGGATAGATACGGAATATTTAAACCTCTGCTCTATTCCATCGGCATTGGTAAGATATACTCCCTTTCCAACGCTTTCATCGCCCTCCTCGGTCTCCTGATCCTCTATATCGCTATCAGTATCATAACTTACAAGCCCATACAGATATCCATCTCCGGTTACGTTATTGAAGATGATAAGATCTACCTTGCCCGCATCGTCATATCCGACGTGGAGTATCTTTCTTGCCGGGACCTCGGTTATAGCGATTGACGAGAATGATACGCGCACCGGCACACCGCTGCCGGCAGTATCATACATTTTTACATTTGTCGAAAGCTCAGCGTCTCCTATCTGCCTGTTTGACAGGTCCAGATTCTTGCTAGGTGCTTTTTTGTTTATTTCCCTTACGCTGAGGCAGCCAGCTGTGTTGCTTGTAAGCTCTACAAACTTTCCTATTACCTTTGACGGTAGGTATCCAACTGTGTTTACTCCGCCTTCAAACGTCATCCCGTTCGTAAGCTCCACAGTTATCTTATCAGCATCTGCAGCTGTCACCACGCCTATCGGAGGATCGGTTATGTTCGCTCCAGACATTACTGACGCAACCTTACCATCGGTCGTGAGCAGCAGAGTTATCCTCGAGCCAAGGCTCATCTTTGTTATCTCTTCTTTTGCCTGGTCGAGAAGCTCAAACTCCTTGCCCATAAGCGTAATCCTCACCGGCGTATCTTTATTGGGGTATGCAGCTTCATATATTCCCTGAAGGCTGAGACTGGACACATAGAAAGTCTTTGTATCCGGGCTATATGACGCAACGTCATATTTCTTTAGGGCCTCTGCATCCACCTCGGCGCCATCCTTGACGATCCTGTAGCTCGCAGTATTGTCAAGACCGAACAGCGGTACCAGTGGATTTGCATTGCCCGAACTATCCGCCTTCAAAACCACCGTCCCGCTTATTGAGCTAAACTCTGTGGTGATGAAAAGATAATCGCAGACTCCGCCACCTGTATAGAATATCTTTATCTCAGTTCCTGCCCTGAGATCAAGCCATATGTCGCTGTAATTTGCGCTTTCTCCGTCTTTATAGACCTTTGTCGACTCCTGAACCGTTACCTTTGTCCCGTCCGTTCCGAGAAGATAGGTATACTTTGCCTCAGAGAGCGTCATCACCCTGCTCGTCCCTGCGGTGTCAGGTACAAATGTCATAACAACGCCCTTCTTATCCAGCAGCAGCGTCCCCTTGGCTCCTTCGAATGTTGACGATCCCTGATTGTGCGACTTATAAACTCCAGCTCCAGCTCCGGAAATACGGATATTGCCCTTCGATCCATCGTCAGCAGTCGCATTCACAGAGGACACAACAGCATCCTCTATAATTTCTCCAGATATCGTCGCAGCGTACAAACTGCCGTCCTTCATTTTTGCGCCAAGCACATTGCAAAACAGCTGTGCCGCCTGCGCACGGGTTATTTCCGCATAAGCCGAAAGGGTAACCCCTTCATTTATTCCTGCCTCAATAGCAGCGTTTATATATCCCATAGGCCACACAGATCCGACATCCGCGTCCGTATACCCTAGCATACGCATTAGTATGGTTACTGCCTCGCCACAGGTTATCGTAGAATTCGGGTCGAATCTCCCTGTCGGGCGCCCGGCAATTATCTTGGCTGACTTCACACAATAATTTATATACTTTGCTGCCCAGAAGTTTGCCCTGACATCGGGAAAGATCGTAAGCTGTCCGTACTGACCCACATCCTCACTTTTTCCCATTAGGTATACTGCCATTTTGCAGAATTCAGCTCGGGTCAGCTTTCCATTTGGACGAAATGTCCCATCCGCATATCCATCGATAACCCCAAGCATCTGAAGCACCGCAATGTTTTGCTGCATCTTTCCATCCGAAACATCCGGAAAGCTAGCAGCCGATGCCGGAGCCACAAGCAGTGACATCATAAGCACAGCAGCAAGCAGTAAAGATAACACCTTTTTCATATACTTTCTCCCTTTCTTATTCCGATCTGAGCGCATCCACCGGCTGTAGTCCAGAGGCTTTGGCTGCCGGATATATGCCAAAGATGATGCCTATGACTATCGAAAACATTGCCGCGCCTACACTCATAACAAAGCTGGGCATAATTATCATGTCAAAAAGCACCTTGCCAAGCACAAGCGTCAATAGATATCCTGTGCCTATTCCGATAAGCCCTCCTACAAAGCTTATAACACCAGACTCGATCAGAAACTGGCTGATTATTGACCTTCTCCTCGCTCCTATCGCTTTTCTTATACCTATCTCACGCGTCCTCTCGGTCACCGTAACAAGCATTATATTCATAATGCCTATGCCACCAACAAGCAGAGCAATTCCCGCTATACCTCCCAGTATCATACTGAGCATCCTCGTCTGCTCGTTGCTCGATTCTATGTACTGGTCGGCACTATATACATCAAACCATCCCCGGTTGGTATCGATCTTTGTAGAGAGAAAACCCGTCAGCCTTGTTATTGCCTCTGTGGTAGAGGCAGAGTCCTTTGCCTTTACTACAAACTCGCTCATGTTGCTATATGCGTATGTATCAAGGTAACGCGAAGTCGTATACGGCACCACTACAATATTATCATAATATGTAGACGACCAGTCTCCAGCGCTGTATTTTTGCTCGTAGACTCCTACCACTGTGTAAGGCACCCCGTTTATCGATATCTGCTTTCCAAGCGCATCGGCATAGTTAAAAAGATTTTCCTTTGCAACCGCGCCTATCACGCATACCTTATTATACTTCTGGACATCAAGGTAGCTTATATCTCTACCTTCAACCAGCTTGTAGTTATTGCATATGGTGTATTGGTCGCTTCCAAAGTATACTTGACAGTCTGAGTTGACCTTTGCCTGATATTTGACTGTTGTATATGTCTGAGAATTTGGCGTTACTCCAAGCACTAGATTATCCAGACTCAGACAATAATCGTACAGTTCGTCTGATATACTGTTCTCGTTCCACTGATACGCGCTAACGGTTATCTTATTTACCCCCTGTTTCTGATAATATTCTACCATGCTTTTAGTATACCCCTGAACAAGGGAAACAAGGATTATTACCGCAGCAACACCTATGATTATGCCAAGCATCGTGAGGATTGTTCTCACCTTATTTGAAGCGATGGACTTGAATGACATCTTAAACGCCTGAAGCAGATTCATCTTTCCCCGCCTCCTTTTTGCTATCCTCAACTATTTTCCCGTCAAGTATCCTCACCCTGCGTTTTGCGTTATTTGCGATCTCATTGTCATGGGTTATCAGTATTATAGTCGAGCCATCCCTGTACAGCCCGCTCAATATCTCCATCACATGCTCGCCTGTACGGGAGTCCAGATTTCCCGTTGGTTCATCTGCCATTATTATCGGAGGATTCGTCGCTATTGCGCGGGCTATTGCTACACGCTGCTGCTGTCCTCCCGACATCTGCGAGGGCATATGGGTCATTCTCTTTTCAAGCCCCACCTTTTTGAGCGCCTCCACTGCCATCTCATGCCGCCTGCTACCATGTATCCCCCTATATATCAGCGGAAGCTCCACATTCTCAAGCGCGTTAAGCGAAGAAATAAGATTAAACCCCTGGAAAATAAAACCTATTTCCCTGTTACGCACAGTTGATAGCTCAGAATCGGAGAGCTCGTTTATCTCGGTGCCTTTAAGAAAATATTCACCATATGTCGGTACGTCGAGACATCCGAGGATATTCATCAGGGTTGATTTGCCCGAGCCAGAGCTCCCTATTATCGCAACAAACTCCCCCATGTCTATGTCGAGGCTCACGCCGTCGAGCGCGCGCACCTCGTTTTCCATATCCTCGTTATATATCTTGTATACGTTCTTAACTTCTATGAGCTTCATATCACGTTACCAGCTGCTGCCCTGATCTATAAGATAGCTTGTGAACACCTCGACGTCAGCGTCCACCCCACTCACTATCTGTGCACCATAGTTGTCTGTAAGTCCAACCTCCACCGGCACTGCATAGAACCCATCGGGCACAACATCCTCACCCAGGTCGGTTATCGCATTTTCCGGCTGTGTATCGCTCTTAACAAAGAGACAGGTCCCTTGCTCTGTATATTTAACAGCCTGAACTGGTGCAATGACGCAATCGGATATCTCGCTTGCTACCATTTTGTAGTCACAGTACATACCGCTCATCAGGTCCCCGGCATTTTCTATGGTAATTACCGCCGGGAAAAACGACACTCCGTTTTCGTACTTGCCCTCCATGCTTACCGAGGACACTTCACCATAGAACACATTCCCATCGTACTGGGATATTTCAACCGGCATACCAACCAACACGTCTGCTACATTCATCTCATCTATCTGGGCCTCCAGATACATAATCGATGTGTCCGCAATGGTGACACTCGCAGATCCTGCCGTAACTTCCTCCCCAACGATAAATGAGCAGGACATTACGTTTCCGGCAATAGGTGCCGTAACCCTATATTTTTCAAGCTCCTTGTTTTTTTCGCTTATAACGTCGAGCTGTTCATTAAGGCTTTCTTCTGCAGTCTCTATCTGCTTATTCATTGCCTTTATTTGGTCATCAAATGCGTCCGAGCTGAGTGATGCAAGCACTGATCCGCCTGAAACTGGAAGATAATCTTTCATGTTATGCGAAAGGCAGGTTCCTCCCACCTCAGCCACTATGCTGCGCTTCTCATAATATTGCATCTCGGCTGCCTCATAGGCATATACATCCTCCCCAGAAGATGTTGTTACAAAAGCATTGGCAAGCGTCCCCTCAGTAAGCGTACCAGGATTGTCTACAACGACTACAACCTCAAATAGCAGCGCTCCCTCAGGCGATACGCGCTGAACCTTCGTAATGCTTTCGACAGTCCCACTTAGGGTTGACATGCTCGAGGGTATCGATACTTTTGCCGTCATCCCCGTTGTTATATCATTTTCATATGCATAGCTGAAATACTGTGTAAGGCGCATCTTGCTATCATTTACCAGCGTTCCAATAACAGTCCCTTCCGCAATGAAATCATCTTTATTTATATTGCAGTCTATGAGCTTTCCAGAAAATGGCGCCGTTATAGTAAGCTTACTCTGGTCTGAAAGTATATCCTCCAGCTCCTGATAGAGCTTTTCCAGGCTATCCTGCCTTGTTGCAAGCTCCTCCTCAGCTGCCGCTATCTCCGCGTCGGCAGTTTCCGAATTTATAACGTAGATGAGATCCCCGACTTCTACCCGGTCCCCTTCAGCAACGTTCACTTCTTCAACTACCCCCGAAACAAGAGCCGAAAGCGTTGCGCTGTCCTTTGGTCTTGTAACACCGCTCCCCGTAATCGTGGATTGGATAGAACCTATGTAAGTAAACTCGGTCAATGCTTGCTTTTCGTCATCTCCTCCCGCAAAAAGCTTGTACATGCCAAACCCTATGCTCCCAAGTATTGCCACCGCGACAACTATGGCAATTACCCTTTTGATGACCTTTTTATTGCGCTTGTTTTTCTTCTTTTTTCCTCCCCCTGGAGCCTCAGGAGATACGAGAGGTTCTGTCACCACTCCGGAAGACCCATCTGTTTTTTCGAGCAGATTTGTATTGCTTTCACTCATGTCCTTTTCCTCACGTTTCATTAAGATTATACCGTCATATGTATTTGACTGCTATTTCAGGAACTTGTTCCCATTTCATTTGGTGTATAACAGCACTTCAGCTCTACATCCCTCTGTTTTCCTACTCAGTATATCACCTGAAAATTTTGAAGTAAGAACAAAACAGTTACAATTTATAGTATCTGTTATTCCTTAATTTAGCCTAATAAATTTATTAAATTTTTCTAAAATTTCCCCAGCGAAACATTTATTTCCTATTTTCGTCTATTTTAAATCCTCATCCTTAAAATATTCGGTAAGAAAATTTATCATCGTCTCGGTCCCATAACTCAATGGTCGCTTCTTTGACCAAACTATCGAATATCTGTTTATTGGCGAAGGAAAGCCTATATGCAGAAGCGTAGTTCCATCGGCAACGTATAAGAAGCTCGATTCGGCGTTCATATGTACTACCGAATTCTGCCGTATAAGCCACACTATTGCCGGACGCTGCGGTCCTGCCTCAAGAACCTTTGGTTCGAACCCCGCCATACGGCAGAGACTCATACAAACTGTCCTGAGTGCCGGATCTGCCGGCATATTGAATATGTCTCCCGAAAAATCCCTCAGATTTACTACCTTCGCCTTTGCCAGAGGATGGTTGGAGGACACTATTAGTATAATTTCCCCGGTGTATATGGGTCTTATATTCATGTCCTCCATCATAACAGGCTCGTTAAGTATCATAACATCGGCAGAATCATAGCTCTCAAGCTCAAGGACATTTTTTACGGTAATGTCTGGGTACAGCTCTTCAAACCTCTTCAGAGCATCAAAAAATTTGTTCGCTCCCCCGCCGTATACCTTCACAATATTATCAGATTTTTCAGACAAGCTGGATGTTGCCGCGTCAAGAAGCAAAACTGCCCGCGCCGCCGCATTATAATACTTTTCACCAAATTCTGTAAGCGTCATCTGCTTATGCTTTCGCTCAAAAAGTTTTGCCCCCAGCTCCTCTTCCAGCGAGCGCAGCACTCTGCTCAGCCACGGCTGGGTTACATGCAGCTCATTTGCTGCGCGTGAAACGCTCCTGTATTCAGCTATTTTGCAAAAATATCGTATATGCTGAATATCCATTCATATCCCCCCGTATATATCTGTGGATTTACCGAGTATTCAAAAATTATATTCCTGTTTGTATATGTATAATTATACGCAAAAAGAAATTTGGCATTGGACAAACTTCTTAAACACAATTATAATTAGTGCATAAGAAATCGTAATAATTTTAACATATTTCCGTAAATTTGCCAAGTGCATCGGATATCGGTTTAAGCTACATGTTGAACACGTATTTTGCTGGTATACCGGCACAAAAGTGCTGATATAGAAAGATTATACATTACTAAGGGGGAAAAAATATGTTAAAAGCAAGAGTGGTTGCGATTTTTCTTGCTGTGGTCTGCCTGCTTACTCTCGTTGCATGCTCTGAAGACGCCAGCTCGGCTACTACTGGCACCACCGCTTCCACAACATCCACGACAGCGGCTACTGAAAGATCAACTCAGCCCGCTACTGCCGGCAACCAGAAAGAAACGATGGAGGAAATCCTGAACACTACGCAGGACCCCTGGTCGGGAAACCAGAACGACGCAGCGTTCGAAGGTGATATGCCTTACAGCCTCCCGCTTTCGGATGACACCCTTGAAATATCGATCTGGGGCTCTACTCCGGCTGCTGACTCCGGGATGATCGATCTCAACGACTCGGTTGCCTGGCAGGAGGTGTCAAAGCGTCTCAATGTAAAGATAGACTGGCACCATCCAACCATCGGGCAGGAATCGGTACAGTTTAACCTAATGATCGCCTCGCAGCAGCTCACAGACCTCATAAACGGCACAAGCTATTATATTGGTGGTTTTGACAAATACATAGATCAGGGCAGCATTAGGGATTTGACGGAGCTGGTGCCCGAATACTGCAAAAACTATATGCTGCGCCGTACAGTTGACGACGAGTGCATGCGCCAGAGCATCACAGACTCGAACCGTATCGCCGCCGTGTGGAACATAAACCCATACTGGCAGCCCTGCTGGATAGGTCCCTGCGCCCGTACCGACTGGATGGAGGAATGGGGATACACCTCAGAGGATCTCGAGACATATGACGGATGGTATTCCTTCCTCTCAAAGGCAAAAGAATCCGGCGTCGAGTCCCCATATACAGTATCTGCCACCACAGGTCTTGATCCCGATCTCACCAACGGTTATAATATAGGTGCATGGCCGACCGGTGGAAGGAACGGATGGTATCAGCTCGATGGTACTGTTTACTATGGCGGATATGTTGATGAATTCCGGGACTATCTGGAAATGTTCAGCAAATGGTATGCCGAAGGGCTCATCGATCAGGACTTCTATTCCCGTACAAGCGCCGACCGCGAGTCCCTTGCCCTCAACAGCAAGGCTGCCATCGCAAGAATCGGGTTCAATAATCTCGACCGCTATGACGCTCAGACCGTAGACTCTGGTACGTGGACCCCTATCGAGATTCCAACTCCTGAAAAAGATACTGTCCGCTATTACCACAGCGGAAACACCTCTCAGCGCTGCAAGGACTGCTGCACAACGGTTTCCACCTCCTGCGATGAGTCCAAGCTCCCAATGATAATGAAGTTCCTCGACTACTTCTTTACCCAGGAGGGACGGATACTCTCCAACTACGGAGTAGAAGGCGTAAGCTTCTACTATGCAGACGACGGGCAGCCCGTACTATATGACGAGATACTCAACAACCCGGACGGCATATCTGCCACGGCAATGATCCAGAAATACTGCATCTATCAGACAGGTATTGCAAATATGTTTGACTACAGGCGCGAGTTTTCCTCTACAATGTCGGAAAAAGCCCGCACTGAATGTGGCATCATCTGGGACACCGACGTTGAGGGGATAAACAAGCTCTATGCTGTCGATATCGCTCCTGAATATGCCACAGAGTATACCTCAAAATTCTCCGACTGCGACACATACATGCAGGAATGGTCCCTGTCAGTTATGACCGGTCTTGTTGAGCTGAATGATGAAACATGGAACGAGTACATTGCAGAGCTTGAAAACCTGGGCATCAAAGAATGCATCGAATGGTACCAGCAGGCGTGGGACAATTACCTTAACCGTGACGTTACCGTCGGCTATAACTAAGATATATTTTAAGGAGGACAAAAAGATGAAAGTAGGACTGCAATTTTTCTCTGTACGCAATTCGTTGAAGGCAGATCCTGAGGGCACCATGCGGAAAATTGCCGCTATCGGTTACAAAAACTGGGAAACATGCTCTTTTAACCCCGATAGCCCGTATAACTATGGGTTAGACATGCCGCTTGATAAGGCCCAAGCACTTATTAAAGAGCTGGGAGTAAATATAATCGGCTGCCACCTCCTCTCAAAGGATCTCGAGCCCGAAAACAGGGCTGCGCTTATCGAAAATCTCGACTACCAGGCTGGTATAAACTGTTGGAACCCCGGTCTTGCTGCTCTGTTTGCAAACAGCCTCGACGAAGTGCTTACATACTGCGGCTACATGAACGAAGTCGGCAAGCTCTGCAAAGATCGCGGCATGAGATTCCATTATCACAATCATCACCATGAATTTTTGCAGTTCGATGGGAAGTACATCCTCGATATCATAGCTGAAAATACCGACCCGGAGCTTGTCGACATCGAGATAGACACCTTCTGGGCTGCGCGCGGCGGCATGGACCCGGTAGCTCTCATAAAAAAATATGGCAGCAGGGTAACAATGATCCATCAGAAAGATATGTCTGCCGATGCCAAGGTGAACCTACTTGAGCATCTTTCCTCCAGACAGGCCCCAGTTGACCGTGAGGAGCTGAATAAATTCAGAAAGCCGACCGATTTTGTTGAAATTGGTACAGGAATAATGGATATCCAGGCGATCATTGACGCGGCAAACGAAGTGGGAGTGAAGTATATTACTCTTGAGCAGGATATGACCCTTCTTGACGAAATAGACTCGGTAACGCTGAGCATGAAGAACTTTAGGGAAAAATACAAAAACCTCGATTGGGAATAAACACTAAAACAAAATGCGGCAGGTGCTTGACCTGCCGCATTTTTATTGCCCCTACGGGACCATATCATATCTTATCTTTAAACATATTTTTAAGCTTATCAAAAAAACCTTTCCGCTTTTCATAGTTCTGTTCGCCAAGCGAGTCGCCAAATTCTCTCAACAGGTTTTTCTGTTTCTCATTGAGGTTTTTGGGGACCTCAACAAACACCTTTACATACTGGTCGCCTCTTGTCGTAGAATGTATCCTCGGTATACCCTTTCCACGAAGACGGAACGTGGTCCCTGTCTGGGTTCCCTCGGGTATCCTGTACTGCACCTTCCCGTCAAGAGTTGGCACCTCTATATCGGCGCCCAGCACAGCCTGGACATACGTTATCGGCATCTCACATATTACAGATGTCCCATTTCGCGTAAATATTTCGTGAGGACGCACCTGCACAGTTATCAAAAGATCACCTGCCGGTCCTCCGTTTAAGCCTCCGTTGCCTTCGCCGCGGATAGATATCGTCTGCCCATCATCGATACCTGCTGGGATATCCACCTGTATGCTCCTGCTTCTGCGCACCCTTCCGCTGCCACCACAGCTTGAGCACGGCGTCTTTATCTGTTTGCCGCTGCCGCCGCAGTTTTGGCATACCTCGCTTGTTGTCATCATTCCAAGGGGGGTGCGTCTTGTCGTGCGCACCTGCCCCGTACCATGACAGTGCGGGCAGGTCTCGACTGCCGTACCCTTTGCCGCACCGCTACCGCCGCAATCGGGGCAGCTCTCAACCCGCGTTATCCCGATCTCTTTCTTGCAACCAAACGCCGCCTCTTCAAATGACAACACCACCGAAGCACGAAGGTTCTCCCCGCGCACAGGTCCATTTCTCCTGCCGCTCCCAGAACCTCCCATGCCCCCGCCAAAGAACGACTCAAATATCGACCCAAGGTCAAAATCGTCTCCGCCAAAGCCTCCGAAACCGCTAAATCCTCCTCCGGGATTAAAGTTTGGATCTACTCCGGCGTGACCATACTGGTCATACATCGCCCTCTTTTGCGGGTCGGAGAGCACCTCATTTGCCTCATTTACTTCTTTGAATTTCTCTTCAGCTTCTTTATCCCCGGGGTTGACATCAGGATGGTATTTGCGCGCCATCTTGCGGTATGCGCGCTTTATTTCCTCTTCTGAAGCGCCCTTTTGTATCCCGAGCACCTCATAATAGTCTCTTTTCTGTTCGGGCATTCCGCTTCTGTCCCTTCTGGATAATCTCCCGTATTTCCCAATACCCTATTAAAGGCATGTGGACGCATCCACACACCTTTAACAGAACCTAGCTTACTTGCTTATTTGTTTTTGTTGTCATCGTCATCGACCACTTTGTAGTCGGCATCATATACAGGCTCGCCATTCCCCGCAGGATTGCTTTGCCCTGCGCCCGGCTGCCCACCAGTCGCCTGCTGTTCTGCTGCTGCCTGCTGATAGAGCTTCTCACTGACCGAGTAGAATTCCTTGGTAAGCTCCTCGGTGAGATTCTTTATCTCGTCTATATTATTCTCGCGCTTGAGCGCTTCTTTCAGCTTATCTGCTGCCGCCTGCACCTTTGCCTTTTCATCCGGCGTTACCTTATCTCCAAGATCGGCAAGAGCCTTTTCGCTCTGATAAACCAGCTGGTCTGCATGATTCCTTGCATCCACCTCTTCGCGGCGCTTCTTGTCCTCAGCCGCATACTGCTCAGACTCCTTAACAGCCTTTTCAATGTCTTCTTTGGACATGTTTGTGGATGAGGTTATCGTTATCCTCTGTTCTTTACCTGTTCCAAGGTCTTTTGCAGAAACGTTTACTATGCCGTTTGCATCGATATCAAACGATACCTCTATCTGCGGCACTCCACGCGGAGCAGGAGCTATACCATCGAGATGGAAGCGACCAAGGGTCTTATTATACTGGGCCATCTCGCGCTCACCCTGAAGGACATGTACCTCAACAGAGGTCTGCCCGTCGGCTGCGGTGGAGAATATCTGGCTTTTCTTTGTAGGAATAGTAGTGTTACGCTCGATAAGCTTTGTAAACACTCCGCCCATTGTCTCTATTCCGAGACTCAGAGGGGTTACATCAAGCAGCACAAGTCCCTTAACATCCCCGCCAAGGACGCCGCCCTGGATCGCGGCTCCCATAGCCACGCACTCATCCGGATTTATGCCTTTAAACGGCTCTTTACCTGCATAGCGCTGCACTGCTTCCTGAACTGCCGGGATACGCGTTGAACCACCAACAAGCAGTACCTTTGAAAGATCAGACGGATTAAGACCGCTATCTGCCATCGCCTGACGTACCGGCCCCATCGTGCGCTCAACAAGATCCGCTGTAAGCTCGTTGAATTTCGCTCTTGTGAGCGTCATATCCAGATGCTTTGGACCTGTCGCATCCGCTGTGATATACGGCAGGTTGATCGACGTCGAGGTTACTCCAGAAAGCTCTATCTTCGCCTTTTCTGCTGCTTCCTTTAGCCGCTGCATTGCAATCTTGTCGCCCGAAAGGTCAACACCTTCCTTCTGCTTGAACTCAGCGACCATCCAATTCATAATCTTTTCATCAAAGTCGTCTCCGCCAAGCCGGGTGTCTCCGTTTGTAGCAAGAACCTCGAGCACACCATCCCCTATCTCAAGGATCGAAACATCGAATGTGCCTCCGCCGAGGTCATAGACCATTATCTTTTGATCGTGCTCTTTGTCAAGCCCATAGGCAAGAGCTGCCGCTGTTGGCTCGTTTATTATACGCTTTACATCCAGACCGGCAATGTGACCGGCATCCTTTGTAGCCTGACGCTGCGAATCGGAAAAATATGCCGGAACGGTGATAACGGCCTCTGTTACCGGCTGTCCGAGGTAGCTCTCGGCATCGGTTTTCAGCTTTGTAAGAATCATCGCTGATATCTCCTGCGGAGTATATGCCTTACCATCGATATTCACCTTGTAGTTTGTTCCCATCTCTCGCTTGATGGAAGATATCGTGCGGTCTGGGTTTGTTATAGCCTGACGCTTTGCAACCTGACCTATCATACGCTCGCCGTCTTTAGAAAATGCAACTACAGACGGAGTTGTACGCGACCCCTCCGCATTTGCTATAACTACTGGCTCTCCACCCTCTATAACCGAAACACAGGAATTTGTCGTACCAAGATCTATTCCTATTATCTTAGACATTATTATTTTCCTCCTATAATATACTCAGCTTATCCGCTGGGCTAATTTGCTACCTTTACTACGGCATGGCGTATCACCTTGCCGTCTATTTCAAACCCCTTTTGAAAAACCTCTGCCACAATGTTTTCCCCGAGCGTATCATCCTCGACATGCATAACAGCATTATGCTTCTCCGGGTCAAAGGCAACTCCCGCCGCCTCTATCTCTGAAACTCCAAGCTTTTTCAAGGAGTCGCTGAACTGCTGGGCTATCATTTCCACGCCCTTCTTATACGCCTCATCCTCAGTCGGCTGGTTTACCGCACGCTCGAGATTGTCAAACACCGGAAGGAAACTCTCCACGGTGTCCGCCTTTGCCATCGAAAACAGCGTTTCCCTCTCTTTCGCGGTTCGTTTGCGGAAGTTATCAAACTCTGCCATCAGCCTAAGATACTGATTTTGCAGCTCCTTCAGCTCCTGCTCTACCTTATTTCCCTCATCCTCGATGTCTGTACACTCGCTTTCACCGCAGGTTTCGGGCTCTTTTGTATCGGTCTCAGGCTCTTTTGCTTCGTTTGCTCCGCCCTCAGCCTTTTTCTCTTTTTTCGCCATGTCATCCTCCGTTTATTCTTCAGGCTTTCCCCCGCTGCCAAGCAGCTTTCCAAGCCTTCTTGTAAAGTATTCCAGGTGCGCGGCAGCCTTTGAATAATCCATCCGGGTAGGTCCGACAAGACCTATCAGACCCTTCATCCCATCTCCTATGTCATAGCTTGCCACCACAACGCTAGAATCTTTCAGTTCTTCGCTGAGATTTTCATTTCCTATCAGTATCTTCATCGGTCCGGTCTCATCCGGCTCCGGAAGCTTTGCTATCGCCTCTTTATTAGAAAAATACTCAAGCATACGCTGCGCCTTTTCCACATCCTTATATTCCGGTTGTGCCAGTAGATGCGCAGCACCATCCACATATATCCGGCGTTCATCCAGATGCTCAGCTTCCTCCCGGACAAAGTCCAGAATAAAACCTACAAACGCTATCGGAGCCCCTGTCTCTGCCGCAATATCGATTGCAAGAGTAGTCGTTATAACCGATGGAATTGCGTTTTCAAGCCTTGTATTCATCACAGCCGCTATAACATGCAGCTTCTCATCTGATATTTCACCTGGCTTTTTTGTAACAGTATTTTTAACAGTATTTGTAGAAAACACAACTACAAGCACGCATGTGTCCCTGTCTATCGGGAGAATATCAATATGACGTATCCTGGCACCCGATGGCATTGCAGCAGCAGCATACGATGTATAGCTTGTAAGCCTGGATATTGCCCTGCCCACCTCTGCAATGAGCCTATCTATCTCCATCAGACGTACCTTTAGCGCGCTGTTTATCACCTCTATCTCCTTTGCAGAGAGCTTTGGCGCCTTCATAAGCTCATCCACATACAGCCTGTATCCGAGGTTCGATGGTATTCTCCCCGCAGATGTATGCGGCTGTTCTAGATATCCCATGCTCTCGAGCTCTGCCATCTCATTTCTCAGCGTTGCAGACGAAAGCTTCAGGTTTATCTTAGACGCAAGCGCTTTTGAGCCAACAGGCTCTGCATTTTTAATGTAGTCATCCACCACAGCCTTCAAAATTATTTTTTTTCGCTCTCCAAGCGGCATTGATATCACCTCTTAGCACTCCTTACCGCCGAGTGCAAGCCATCTGCTTTTTACATTAGCACTCATGACTCTCGAGTGCTAACAATAATGTACCACTGCTTTCCTCTATTGTCAAGAGATATTTCGCATTGTCTATAAAAAAGTATATTTTTATAGAGGCGTGACTTGTGTTCACACCTGATAAAAACATATAGAGCTTATCTATACCCCCGGAGATCACTATTGACAACTTCTATATCGTTTATATTGTTTAGTACCAAAGTTGCACATATATCTCATATGAACTTAGATATTGCTGACATATAAATCTGCTCACATGCATTTGTTACCCTGAACATTTTAGCAGCAGACAAAACTGCCGCAGGAATTCTATCTGCGGCAGTTTTTAATTTTTCTTCTAAATGCGGTCATAGCAGCAAAGATGAAAGCATTTACTGCCACCCCGACGACAGTTCCTCCTATGCTCCATGGCTCACCCAGCATCGTCCATATAAGCGAAGCTGCTGCACCACCTGCCCCACACACAGCAAAGACTTTTCCACCTGGCTTTTTCCCAAGCAATGCGGCAGTTATTGGAACAAGTATCACTGGACACCACGCCGAGTAAGACAGTAATAATATCCTAAACACATCTGCTGACCATAGTGCCATCAATATTCCCGCAACACCTATTACCATATTTGACATTCTTGCACTGCGGAGAAGCTTATCCCGCGGCAGCGTTTTCCTCATCATTGGTATCATCAGGTCATTTATAAATCCTATCGAGCCACTCGAAAGCAAACCATCCGCCGTTGACATCACGATTGCAAGCATCGCTGTCATAACAAGCCCCTTTACCCCAACAGGCATCGCACGCACTATCATCTCTGGCATTGCCATCTCTGCCGGCATCTGCGGATCAACCGCATATGCACATAGCCCTACAAGCCCAGTCATCACAAACACAGGGACAGAAACTATTCCACTTAGTACAGTTGCCCGCGCTACCGTCCTCCTATCCCTTCCGGTAAGTATCCGCTGAATAAATGAGGGTGTCATTGCCTCACCTACCATCGCTGTCAGAAAAAGCGATAAAAATCCGGACTGCGACGATCCGTTGAATATATTGAAATACTCTTCGGGAACACTTTGCGCTACAGCCCCACTTCCTCCTGCGTATTTGACCGACCAATACAGCAGCAATGGTATTCCCACAGCAAGCAGAATAAATTCTATCACCTCTGCGGTAATTATCGCATTCATCCCACCAAGCGTGGAATATACCAGCACTACCGCAAAACCTATCACCGCTCCGGCAGCATATGGTACCCCTATAAGTACATTAAATATCCATCCTATTGCGGCTATCTGAGCTCCTAACATCCCCGCACACAGAACTGTCGAGCATAGCCCTGTTGCCATCTGTCCGCCTCTACCATATGCCGCTCTCATTATCATTCCCGGAGAAGCCGCTGTGTCTTGGATCTTTGCCCTGCTTATTATAAGGCTTCCAACAAGCACCTGTCCCAATGAAAACCCGCAAAGAGCAACAATATTGCCTATACCAAACTTAAATACCTGACTTGCGTTTCCGGTTGAAAACCCTCCGCCGATAAACGCTGCTGAAAGAGACGCGAAAACCACAAACAACCCATGCCGGGAAGACGATACCGAATATTCCCGTATGCTCTTGACCCTGTATCCCTGATAAATCCCATAAAACAGCAGCACTCCCAAATATGCAATAACAATGCCTATGTCCATTCTCCACCTCCATATCCTTTCTCTTTGGAAATATATGCCCGTCCCCGCTTTTAAATAACATGTCAAAAAATTTTATTCGCCTCTTGACAACTGTTTTCCGCAATGGTATCATAACAACAATATTTCAATAGCAATGACCGGAAACAAGTAGTTATGCGAAAAACTTAAAGAGAGCTGCCGGGCGGTGAGAGGCGCAAGAGACACGCATTTTCGAATACATTCCGTGAGCTGCGCACCGAAAGCTATTTCAAGTAGGCTGCGCCGGGGCTTCGCCCGTTACAGCGATAGAGTATCGCTATTGCTGTACTCGATAAGGCCGTTTCCGTGAGGTAGCGGTAAACTGAGGTGGTACCACGGATATTAAGTCCGTCCTCTTTTGAGGACGGGCTTTTTTGCTGTCCTCGTAAAAATTCTGGTCTTGTGTACTCAGGGCTAAGATATGGAGGTCAAAATGTTTGCAAAGCTTTTAATGATCATTATTTTTTTCGGAGTAACAATTTTTGTCGGTATTTACTGCCGCCGTCACGCGACCAATGTAAGCGGCTTTGTCCTTGGGGGACGCTCGGTTGGACCATGGCTGACTGCCTTTGCATATGGTACATCATACTTTTCAGCGGTTATATTTGTTGGATACGCCGGTCAGTTTGGCTGGAAATATGGCATGGCTGCAACATGGATAGGTCTCGGCAACGCATTTATTGGAAGCCTGATGGCATGGTACATACTTGGCAGACGAACAAGAGTTATGACCCAGCACCTATCTGCCTCGACTATGCCGGAATTTTTCGGACGCAGGTTTGGCAGTAAAGGGCTGAAAATTGCCGCTTCTGTGATAGTTTTCATATTTCTTGTACCATATACCGCCTCTGTGTACAATGGACTGTCCCGCCTTTTCGGCATGGCGTTTAATATTCCTTATGAGTGGTGCGTTATCTGTATGGCAGTTTTGACTGGCATATATGTCATTCTTGGCGGCTATATGGCGACAGCAATAAATGATTTTATCCAGGGAATAGTAATGCTGATAGGCATAATAGCTGTCATATCTGCGGTGCTAGGCGGACATGGAGGCTTTTCACAAGCAGTCCTCGCGCTATCTCAAGTTGAAAATGACGCTCAGAGTATGCAAGGTATGCAGGGCGCCTTTACTTCTTTTCTCGGTCCGGACCCTCTGGGGCTCCTCGGTGTGGTGATACTAACCTCCCTTGGAACCTGGGGGCTCCCTCAGATGGTACAGAAATTTTATGCTATTAAAAGTGAAAAATTTATAAATAAAGGTGCCGTAATTTCTACGGTATTTGCTCTGATAGTTGCCGGCGGAAGCTATTTTCTTGGTGGATTTGGTAGGCTTTATGCGGACACTGCCGAATATTCTGCGTCCGGCTCCCCAATATATGACTCAATCATACCTTCTATGCTCTCTACATTGCCAGATCTCCTCATCGGCATAGTGGTAGTTCTTGTGCTATCAGCTTCAATGTCCACTCTATCCTCACTTGTGCTGACCTCAAGCTCTACCCTCACTCTTGATTTTATTGGCAGCCTGACAAAAAAACCTATCAACGAGCAAAAGACCCTTATAATCATGCGTGGGCTGCTTGTATTCTTCATTGCCCTGTCCTCTGCAATAGCCCTTATACAGTACAATTCAGAGATAACATTTATTGCTCAGCTTATGGGGATTTCCTGGGGCGCCCTTGCCGGTGCTTTTCTCGCTCCATTCCTGTATAGCCTATACTGGAAAGGTACATCAAGGGCTTCTATCTGGGCGTGCTTTATATTTGGTGTGGGCTTTACAACGTCAAACATGTTTTTCAGCTTTATCACTTCCCCCATAAATGCCGGGGCCATCGTAATGCTTATCGGATTTGCGCTCGTGCCAATCGTAAGCATATTTACTAAAAAGCAAGAAAAAACTGAGCTTGACAGCATCTTCTCCTGCTATGACGAGATGGTCACCGTGGCTAAAAAGGACCATCTTAAAAGCGATATGTAAAATAAGAGGAAGGCACACAACGCCTTCCTCTTTATTCAACCGCAAATAAATGATAAAATCACCAGTACTTCCTATACCTTCCATAGGAGGAGAATATAATTCATAAAATGTAATACCCGTTAATTCATTATGAGTAATTGTTCTATTCATCTGACCACCACCATTAGCAGAAATTATAGCTTTTCTATATATTGACCACTTGACTTATGCCAAAATCAGAGTTAATTTTCATATGAAGCAATCCTCCAAGTATAAGGATCATCTTTTACTGATGACTGATCGCCCCATATAAAGTCGAGAAACCTTCCGATTTGAAGTGCACTATTCTGATTAAACATTATGTCGTTATGCCAATGTGTATGTTCTGCTGGTGTGAATGTTGACGGAATATTAGTTAATGAAGAATAACTGTGTGTATGTTCTGCTGGTGTGAATGTTGATGGCAGGTCTTGAATATCATTATATGATGGCTTATTGATACATAAGTTATTTACTGTTCGGTCAATATAAAAGTCTTTTAACTCAGGCGGAGATAAATTGGTTCCTTGAGGAATGCTAAATACTATTTTGTTTTCTTCCTGAGATATAGAAACCTGTTGCCATTTGTTGTTAGATATATCAATCGTGTTAAAGTTCAAATAATCAAAATTATGAGTGTGATCTATTGCTGCATATTTGTCGTCATGATTGTGAGTATTGAGTGAGTATTCGGTGTGAGTGTGATCTATTGCTGCATATTTGTCGTCATGATTGTGTGTATTGAGTGAGTACTCCGAATGCGTGTGATCTATTGCTGCATAAGCACTATCATGATTGTGAGTTGTTAGTGAGTATTCGGTGTGAGTGTGATCTATTGCAGCATAATCTTCATCGTGATTGTGAGTACTTAGTGAGTATTCCGAATGAGTGTGATCTATTGCAGCATATTTGTCGTCATGATTGTGTGTTGTTAGTGAAAACATTCCGATTCCATAACCATTAATAGAGGTGCAAGTAAAATTACCGGATTTACAGAGACCGGAATAGAAAGGAGTCATTGAAATGGCCTTATAGTAAAATTGAATTCATAACCGCA